>CAYWOF010000184.1:0-7145 GCA_964459825.1 uncultured Phycisphaeraceae bacterium
CGGGCGCCCCGGACCGTCGCCCCGGTCCGGCCGGCACGCCCGAGCGTGGCGCAGCCGTCCAGTCGCAGTTCTGGGGCGTGCTGACCGAGGCGCAACGCGAGTTCGTTCAGAAGGACATGGAGCAGGCCCGGGCGCGCCAGGAGACCGAGCGCGGCGAGCAGGAAATGCAGCGCCGGATCCAGGAGCGCCGGCCCGGCCAACCCGAGGGCGCGCCGCCCGCGCCGACACCGCCCCCCGGCCCGCCGGCGGAGCCCGGAGTCGCCCGCGAGCGGATCCGCCACATCGTCGAGCTTCTCGGTCGCTTGAGCGCCGAGGAGCGCGAGCAGTTCCTGTCTCGCATCGAGGCGGCCTTGGAGCAGCGCGTCGGGGACCGAGCGGCGCCCGGGGCCCGGGAACGGACACGGGGGCGCCAGGGCGAGCCCAAGCCGCCTCCGCCCATGGATGAGGTCGAGGTGCCGCGCCCCGAGCGCCGGCGCGGCAACCCCGCCTAGTCCGATCGATCGTTAGGATTGTGAATGGGGCCCGGTCCGGTGACGGGCCCCGTTCCATTGCCTTCGATGCAACCCACCTGAAGTCTTGGGGATGCAAGCAGCGCTGCCTCGCGCATCGGCGAGCGTTCGGATTTTGATAGAATACACGTGTATAGGGAATCTACCCATCTTCTCAAATTGCGCGGTGGAAAAACGGCCAACAAGGCTTGTCGGGCCGATAATACTGGTATAGTCACTTTGATCTCTCTCTCCTCCAGCGGGGCGCTGTCTCTCGATAGCGCCCTGCTTTGTCTCTATTGCGGGCGGGACCCCTCCAATCCACGAGCGTCGTGAACGCCTACGGTCGGGGCCGGTGGCGAAGGCCCCGGCCGGGAGGTGCGCCTTGGGAGGAGCCCGCATCGTCGTCACGGGGGTGGCCGGGTTCATCGGCTCACACGTGGCGGCCGCCTTGGCGGCGCGCGGCGATCGCGTGATCGGGATCGACAACCTCGATCCGTTCTACGCGCGGGCGCTCAAGGAGCGGAACCTGAAGGCCGCGGGGGCCCCCGAGCGCGTCGAGTTCGTCGAGGCCGACGTGGCCGACCCGGGCGCCATGCGGGCGATCTTCGAGCGAGCTTCTCCCGACGGCGTCATCCACCTGGCCGCGAAGGCGGGCGTGCGCCCGAGCATCGCCGATCCCGTGGGCTACGCGCGGGCGAACGTCCTGGGGACGAGCGTGGTGCTCGAGGAGTGCCGGCGGGCCGGTTGCTCGCGGGTCCTCATCGCCTCCTCGAGCTCGGTCTACGGGAACAATCGGAAGACGCCCTTCGCCGAGGACGATCCGGTCGAGGCTCCCATCAGCCCCTACGCGGCGACGAAGCGTGCCTGCGAGCTGGCGGCCCACGCCGCGTGGACGCTCTCGGGCGTGCCCACGGCGTGCCTGCGGTTCTTCACGGTGTACGGGCCGCGCCAGCGACCGGACCTGGCCATCGCGACGTTCATGGGCCGGATCGCGCGGGGCGAGCCGATCGAGGTGTACGGCGATGGCTCCACCGAGCGCGACTACACGTACATCGACGACATCGTGGCGGGCGTGCTCGCGGCGTACGCGCGCGTCGCCGAGCACGGCTTCCGCATCTGGAACCTCGGGAGCGACCGGCCGGTGCGCCTGGACGAGATGGTCGGCGCGATCGGCCGGACGGTGGGGCGAGAGCCCGTCGTGCGCCGCAGGCCGATGCAACCGGGCGATGTGGAGCGGACGTGGGCCGATCTGACGCGCGCCCGCGCCGAGCTCGGCTACCACCCGCGGACTCCCTTCGCCGAGGGCCTGGCCCATCAGTGGGAGGCGATGGAGCGCGGCATGGCGACGCCCGGCGCGTGCGGCGCGCCGGGCGCGTGATCGCGATCGTCCCGGAGTCGCTACTGGCCGCCGCCGAGCCGGTTCAGCGCCCGCGTCACCTGGGCGCGGTTGAAGAACCGCGAAGGGGAGCGCACCGTCTGCACGCGGCTGGGCTCGCTCGTCGAGGCGGCCAGGGCGTGGGTGTAGCGGACGAAGCGGACCGATCGGTGCTGCGCGGTCCCCGGCTCGGGGGCCTGGGCGGCCACCGCGGGGGGCGCGGCGCCCGAGGAGATCGTGGGCGCGGAGCCGGTGCCCGAGCCGGCGCCGCCGGGGCTGAGCAGGTCATACTTGGCCAGGATGGCCCGGGCCCGCGGGACGAACGCTCGGAGCATGTAGTCCTGGATGTTCGTGAAGTCCCGGCGCGTGCGGATGTCATCCCAGATGATGATCCCGTCGGCCCCCGCCAGATAGGGCTCCTCGATCATCTGCCAGAGGTTGGCCCCGTTGATGTGCCGGTGGGCGTGGCGCCCCGCCTGCTCGTGGTAGCGGAACCAGACGTACACGTACACGGGCTTGCCCTGCGCCAGGCGGTAGGCCTCGGCCACGTTTGAGCGGATCCACGTCCGGTTGTCCTCGGCCGTGTCCTCGATCGCCGGGTCGGTCACCTGCCCGTCCGGCACGGACTTCTTGATGGCGTAGACCGAGGGCAGGAGCACGTCCACGGCATCCCACAGCCAGCGCAGCTCGTTGTTGCGCTGCGACGCCAGGCCCGTGTGGTTGCCGTACCCGATGTTCTGGAGCCCCGTCTCCCAGGCGCGATAGAACGACCACGGGTAGCCGTAGTAGCCCCACCGGGCCGCGGGACGGAGACGCTTGCACTCGTTGAGCGTGGCGAGGTAGAACTCCTTGGCCGCCTCGTCGTAGGTCTGCTTGCAGTGGGCCTCGCGCTGGGCGGGCGTCATGCCGTCGAAGACGTGCGGATTCTGCTGGAGCAGGTAATCCGTCCAGTCGTCGCGGTAGTCCTGGTCCTCGGCCTCGGGGCCCAGGCTGCTCGACGTGTTGGGCGTGCGGTCCCACTGGTTCGCCCAGCACTCGTAGTCGATGACCGCGATCCCCGGGAAGTCCGGATCGGGGATCATCCGGTCCAGGTCCGCGGCGATCCGCGCCAGGTGCTCCTGCATGTACGTCGGGCGGGAGCGCGTGATGTGGACGCCGGCCTTGGGGAAGAGCCCGAAAAGATGCTGGTAGAGGATCACGCAGTCGTGGCGAACCGGGGCGCCGTCGAAGCGCATGTTCTTCGAGATCATCTCCCCGTTGACCCCGTACCCGCTCTTGGTCGTCCCGTTCCAGTACATCGTGTAGGAGCGGTGCGGACCGGGCGGGGGGATCTCGGGGGGCTGGGCCGGAGCCGTCGAGGCGAGCCCGAGCACTCCCAGCAGGCCGCCGGCCAGCATCCCACCACACCGACCTCGTGTCACTCGTGTGCTCATCCCTCGCTGCCCTCCCGCCCCACGGGTGCCTCCGGGGCCGACATATCGTGTCAACCGAACGGGTCTGGCACCACGCGCACCGCGGCGCCGCCCCCATCGTTCGCTCCGCCCACGCGAGGCGGGCAAGGGCTGCCGGTTCTGCGGCCCGGCCTCGTGCGCCTGCCGCTCCCGGCGGTCACTTGTACACGGAGATTCGACCTTGGGTTCTCGGACTCGACCACGCCGCGGACTTCCCCTGCTCGCGGCCGGGGGTCTGGTCGCGGCGTCGGCGGCCCCCGCCGTGGCCGGCCTGGGTTGGCTGCCCGACCTCCTCGCTAACCTCACCGCCCAGCTCGCGATCCTCTCCGGCGGTTGTGCGCTCTGGTGGCTGGCCCATCGCCGATGGAGCGCCGGGGCGGGCGCCGTTCTCGCGGCCATCGCCCAGGTGGCATGGATCGCCACGCCGCGGGCCCCGCGCGTGGGTGCCGATCCCCGGGATCTCGTTCGGTTCCTGATCCACAACGCCGGCCCCGGCAACCTACGGGGGGCGGAGGGGGTCGGTGCCGCCGCCCTGTCGGGGGCCGATGTGGTCGTGCTCGTGGAGATGTCGCCCGAGGCGCGGCGCGCCCTCGACGATCCGGGGCTGGGGGCCGACTTTCCAGGTCGCGAGATCCGCTATCCCGTCGAGGGCCAGAACGGCTGGACCGCCGTGCTCTCGCGCTGGCCGGTCCGCCTCGAGAGCGGGCCGGCGCCCGACTTCCCGATCGCCCTCGTGGTCGAGCGACCCGCCGGGGCGTTCGGGCTCATCGCGCTGCACGCGCCATCGCCCCGGACCGCCGCTCGCTGGCGCGCGGGGAACCTGCTCACGGCCAGCGCGGTGGAGTGGTGCGCCCGGCTGGCGGCCCAGGGGCTCCCCGTGGTCATCGCCGGCGACCTCAACTCCACCCCCACCGGCTGGAGGAGCCGCGACCTGTGCCGTCGGGCCGGCGTCCGGCGTGCCAAGCCGATGCTGCGCGGGGCCGGGACGTTCCCGGCCGGCTGGGTGTGGCCCGCCCAGGTCGCCCTGGACGATGCGCTGGTGTCGCCGGGGGTGGGGGTGGTCACCTGGCGGGTGACGGGCGCGATGGGCTCCGACCACCGGTCCGTGTCGGTCGGGTTGGCGATCCCCGTGGGCTCGGCGCCCGCCAGGAATCCCTGAATCCCACCCTGGAAGGTCGGGGTTCGGCCGGCTCGACCCGTGGAAGTAGCGCCCGATAATGGCCGATCCATAGGGCGCGCGCCGGCGTACACACCGTCGGCAACCGCGTGCGAGGGCGTCGGTCGGAACCGGTCTGGCATGGCAAACCTGGCGTTCATCCTGGCGATGGCGGGGGGCGGGGCCCTGGTGCTGATCGCCACGGTGGCCTCGGTCATCCGCATCCGCCACGCGGTGTGGCTCATCGCGGTCATGCTCTTCCTGGCCTCGATCGCCGTGGCCTTCGACTACTGGGGCATCGCCCAGCCGACCTGGCTCTTCCGCCTGCAGCAGTACCGGTCGGAGGCCTACACCGCGCTGGGCACCGTGCTCGGCCTGGTCTGCCTGACTCACGTCAGCCGCGTCCGCCAGCGCGGCGTGTCCATCCAGGGCTTCCTGCTGCTGGTCATCGCGCTCTACGCCGGGTTCGTGGGCATGTTCCAGGAGGACCCCTTCGGCGGCGTGAAGACCACGGCCCTCGTGCTGGTCACGATGGCGCCGCTCCTGTACGCCTGCGGGATGCTGCTCGAGGACTGGGAGGACTTCATCCGCCTGCTCCGCGCGATCGCCCTGACCAACTGGCTCTGGATCCTCGCCTGCCTCGTGCAGATCGGCATCGACCGGAGCGAGATGATCGTGGGCAACGAGTTCCGCTTCGTGGGCATGACGGCCAACCCCCAGCACGCGGCGACGCTCCTGGGCATCCTCTCCACGGTCAGCCTGTGGCTCATCCTCAGCGATCCCCACGCGCGCTACCGGCCCCTCTGGATGGGGGCGCTGGCGGCCAACCTCGTGCTCATCGTCTGGACCGGCTCGCGCACGGGCATGGGCATGCTCGTCGTCGGCGCGACCATGGTCCTGTACAACCGGTTCGGCCGCGCCGTGCTGCTCATGCCCCTGGCCGCCCTCGTCGCGTACGTCGCGTTCAAGGTCGCCGGCGCGGCGGACGTGGACCTCAGCGGCTCCGGGCGCCTGACCTCCACGGAGAACACGCGGCGCATCGTCTGGCTCAACCTGTTGCGCACCGGCATCGAGCACCCCATCTTCGGCGTTGGGCGGAGTCAGACCGGCGACACGGAGAACAGCTACCTCTACGGCTTCGCCGCCTACGGCTTCGGGATGCTCCTGGCCCTGCTCCTCTTCACGTTCGCGAGCCTGCTCCAGATGGTGCGGGTCCGCCTGGCCCGACCGTTCATCCCCGAGCGCTACCGACCCCTGGTGAACATGATCCTCGCCTTCAACGCCATGTTCTTCGCCGGGGCCATCTTCGAGGGGTACATGATCGCCCGTGTCAACGCGACCCTCTCGATGATGGTCATCTTCGGCGCCATGGCCAGCCGCCTCGTCCAGAAGGCCCGGCAGGAGGCGTGGGCGTGGACGCCGGCGCCCGAGACCGACTGGCACGCCGGCGAAACCACCGCCGATCGGGACGAGGGGGATCGGTCCGGCGCCGCGCTGCCCGCCCCGGCCTGACCCGGGCGCGGCGTAGCATCCATCCGGGCGCCCTTCCCGGCCGGTGGGCGCTCCGCGAAATGCCCCCCCTCCCGCGCCTGCGCATCGCCGCGCTCGAAGACCTCGCCCACCAGCTCCGCTTTGCCTCCCCCGAGGCGGCGCTCCGCCACCTCGAGCGAACCGAGGCCCTGGCCGGAGAGATCGACGGCGGGGCCAACTACCCGGCCGACTGGGTGCACGAGCGTATCACGGGCCACCGGGTCCGCGAGCCCGCCCCGGCGACGCTGGTCGGCGCCGCCCTGTTGTCCGACCTGACGGCGCTGGCGGAGCGTCTGTCCGCGGCCGCCGGCCTGCGGGCCGCGGACCTGCCGGCCGGGTCCTTCCTCAGCGCCGATGACGTCGCCGCCCGCCTGGGTGTGAGCCGCAAGACGCTGGAGCGGTACCGACGCCGGGGCCTGCCGGCGCGCCGTGCCACCGGCCCCGACGGTCGTCCCCGGCTCTACTTCGCCCGCGCCGCCGTCGAACGATTCGAGCGCGACCAGCGCCGGCTCATCGCGCGGGCGGCGGCGTTCACCCGCATCGAGCCCGCGCTGCGGGCCCGGATGATCCGGCGCGCCGAGGTCTACCACCGCCGGCTGGGGTGCTCGCTGAACCATGCGGCCCAGCGCCTCGCCCGGCGCTATGGGCGTGCTCACGAGACAGTCCGCCAGCTCCTGCGCCGGCACGACGCGGGGTCGCCCGCGCCGATCTTCGCAAACCGGGGGCCGCCCAGCCCCGATGAACGGGCCACGATCGTCCGCGCGGCCCGACGCGCCGAGGAGCCGCGCGGCACGGCCCGGGGCCTGGCCCGCTCCACGGCCAGCGTCCGGCGGGTGCTCAACTCCGATCGCGCCGCACGCCTGCGCGCCCTCGACCTCTCGCGCTGGGTGGACGTGGATCCCGGGTCCGAGGGCGTGCTCCTCGCGCCGCCCGCCCGAGCCGACCTCGGCGCACCCGGCCCCACGGACCTCCTCGCCCTGGTCGAGGCGGCCCGGCACGGGGCCGTCCCCATCGGCGCGCTCGAGCGATCTCGTGCCACGGCCCACCGATGCCTCATGGCCCGCGCGGCGCGCGCCAGCGCCGCGCGCCCGCCGCGCGCCGGCGCGGCGCGCACGCGCGACGCCCACGCGTCGGGGCGGCGC
>CAYWOF010000185.1:0-7043 GCA_964459825.1 uncultured Phycisphaeraceae bacterium
GAGCGTGTTGGCGATGACGTTGTCGGGCCCGAAGTAGTGGTCGTAGCCCTTCAGAAGGAACGCGCTCTCGCCCGGGCTGTTCAGCGCCGTGATGCGGTTCAGGTAGATCGTCTGCCCCGCGCGGTAGCGCGCCGAGTCCAGCAGCGCCCCGTCGAGCGTCACATCGTCCACCAGCAGGTACGCCTCCTGCGCCCGCAGGACGCTCCCCGGCCCGAAGCCCGCCCGGCGCAGCGCCAGCGTGCCGCGATCGATGTAGAAGCCCGCCTCCGCGCCGCTGACCGTCACGTCCGACGCCACGACCAGCCCCCCGCCCTGCGTGTAGATGTACGCCGCGACCTTCACCAGCGCCCGCAGGTCCACGTGCGCCAGCAGGGCCCGGCCCGTGTGCTTGACCTGGAACCCGTTGTCCCCCCCGAACCACGCCGCCCCGCCGTCCAGCACCACCGGGCTTCCCGCCGTCCCGACCAGCCGGCCCTCCCCGGCGATGTTGAGCTGCGCGCTCGGCGGCACGACCAGCCGGACGCCCGGCCCCGCCTCGAGCGCGCCCTCCACGTGCAGCTTCATCGTCGCGTCGACCCGCACCTCCACCCCCGGGTCCACGATCACCCGCGCCGTCGGGGGAATCGTCACGTCGTACGTGATGACCACGGGGCTCATCGCCGGCGTCCAGTGCACCGTCTCGCCCGGGCCCGGGATCGGGAAGGGCCCCGGCTCCGGAGTCCCCACCCGCAGCGAGTCGATGTCGAAGGCCCCGATGAACTGCGCGCCGAATGGCGCCGAGGGCTGGACGAACCGCAGCGCGATCCGCCCCGCGCCGGGGAGCGTCCGGACCACCTCCGTCCACCCCTGCCCGTTGCCCGCCGCGATGTCCGCCAGCAGCACCGTGAAGTCGCCCACCGCGCTCGCCCCCGAGCCCGTGCTCGTGCCCCCGGAGGGCGAGTACCGCACCTCCATGTGCGCGTAGTTCCCCACCACGATGTACCCGTTGGCATAGAACAGCCGGATCGGGTCGCCCGCGACCTGGTTCGCGATCGGCGGCAGGATCATCCACGAGCTGCCCAGCGACGACGGGTTGAGGTACGCCGCCACGTCCGAGTTGACCGAGATGTTCCCCGCCCCCGCCTGCGCATACCCGGTCGAGCCGTACCAGTACGAGCTCCCGAGCGGCTGGCTCTGGTTGCGGAAGACGTACCCCTGCGCGATCAACCCCGACGGGCCGTGCTGGCCCGCCAACACCTCGCCCACGCTGTCGAAGCCCTGGAAGTAGTGCGCCTGGGCCAGCGCGCCGGCGCTCGGCGCGAGCACGCCGCCCATGGCGCTCATCACGCCCGCGGCGGAGCAGCGGCGGAGTGGGCATCGGAATCGCATCGAAACCATGGAATCCTCCTTGGGCCGGCCGGCCGGACGCCCCTCCGCCGGGCTCCGGACGATTCGCGGGGGCGCACCCGTGGCGCCCCGCGCTGGTTCACGGACACCCCAGCGCGAAGCTGGTCTGGAAGCACACGAAGTCGCTCACGTTGCGCACGCCATCGCCATCGCAGTCCGCGTACGGCTCGCCCAGCGCGAAGCGCGTCTGGAAACAGATGTAGTCGCTCACGTTCAGCACGCCGCTCCCGTCGCAGTCGGCGTAGCACCCGCTCCCCAGCGGGCGCAGCACGAACGACTTGTACATCCCGCCCCCGCCGTAGCCGATCCCCACGATCCAGCCCTCGTCGTTGATCGCCGTCGCGCGCATCAGGGTGAACCCCGCGGGCGGATCGGCCACCGTGTTCAGGTCGCGCACGCCGTGGACCGGGTCATAGACGAACGCCAGCTGGGTCGCCAGCGTCGTGTAGATGGCGCCCACCACCACCCCCGCGTCGTTGATGCCCGCGGGCGTCACGTACGGCTGGTACCCCGCCGGCGGCATCGGCAGCAGCGTCACCCCCGCCGCGGGCGACCACGTGTACCCCGTCGCCGTCGAGCCGTTCGAGTTCAGCCGCCATCCCGTGACGACGCCGAGGTCGTTGATGTCCACCGCCGTCGTCTTGACGTTCGGGCCCGCGAACAGCGAGCTCACGAGCACGTGCTGCCCGGTGCCGAGGTCATAGACAAACCCGTCGGGGGAGCTGTTCCCCCCGATCCACCCGACGATCTGCCCCTGGTTGTTGATCCGGCGCGCCCCGCTGGCCCCGGGCACCGGGAGCGAGCGCGCCCCGCTCACCGCGTCCCACACGTACGGCTTCTGCAGCAGCCCCGCGCTGTTCGAGCAGTTGCACGTCTGCACATACCCCACGCCCACGCCCGCGTCGTTGAGCCCCAGGATCTCCAGCGGCGGGTACGTCCCCGGCAGCAGCGGCATCGGCGTCAACGAAGCCGTCGCCCGGTCGAAGATGTTCATCGTCCCGCCGATCAGGCCCGTGTTGCTCACGCTGCGCGGCCAGGACAGGTTGATCGCGGTCTTCCCGCCCGCCGGCGTCCAGTAGAAGCCGGTGTAGGTGATCGTCGTCCCGCTCGGGCCCTGCAGGGCGATCGTCGTCGTCCCCACCGCCGTGCCGTCCTCGGCGATGTCCCACAGGTACGTCTCACGCAGGCCGTACGTGGTGACGAACGCGTCAACGACGATGCACTCGTACTCGGGCTGCGCCCTCGCCGGAACGTCTGCGGCGAGAGCACAGCCGAGCAACAACAAGAGAGGCAGGCGGTTGGGTACCACGGGCGCTCCTCCAGCGGGGCGATGCTTCCGTCGGAACCACTGCAAGCGGCGCGCCGAAAGAGCACCCGCTCACAGTCCTGCCGCGTGAAAGATTGGCCCGCGTTGAAGCGCCCCACCACAGGGAAATTTCCCCTATCCAGTCCCCCTCCAACTCCACCGTCGCACCAGCCCACGGCGCGCACCCGTCCGCTTCTGGCCGCGCGCGGCCAAACCTGGCCACCCCGAGGGCGGTTGACACTCGCCCGATGATCAGCTCCCCACGGACCAGCGATCCACGCCAGCCGGATCGGCGCCGGGCCCTTGCACCGCCTCGAATCACGAGCACCCGAGCGCGAACCTCGTCTGGAAGCAGATGTAGTCGTTCACGTTGCGCACGCCGTTGCCGTCGCAGTCGGCGTAAGGCTCGCCCAGCGCGAACCTCGTCTGGAAGCAGATGTAGTCATTGACGTTCAGCGCGCCGGACTCGTCGCAGTCGGCGTAGCACGTCTGGCCGCGCGCCATGAACATGCCCTGATCGAATCGCCCCAGGGCGATGCGCCCGGCCCCGGCGAGGCGGACCCCGTCGGCGCCGACCACCTGGGCCGAGACTCCCGCGAGGCCGCTGGCGTTCACGAGGTTGGCCACGCGGGCGGCGACCACCTGACCGGTGTCGGCCGGGCTGGTCGGCACGTCGATGGGCTGGCCATCGATCCGGAAGCGGAGCCCGCCGCCGACCGCCGCCCCCGCGAACCGCGTGAAGGGCCCACCGGCCTGCGAGGCCGCCGTCACCACGATCGCGTCCGGGTGGGGCACGACCGGAAGGATCGATGTGGTCGCGGGCTCATCGTTGTCGAGATAGGTCACGTGCACCGCGTCGGTGTTGCGGGCGCTGAGGATCCCGTTGTTGTTGATGAACGCGCGATCGTCCAGCACGGGGACCTGGCAGGCGAACCGCAGGTTGCCCAGCGCCGCGAAGGGCAGGCTGTTCTCCTTGTCGATGACGGCGCCGGCCTGATCGAGCACCTTGATCCGCACGCGGTTGCTCACCTGCGCGCCGGTCGTTCCGGGCGTCCACTCCTGGATCCCGATGAACAACTGGTCCGGCGCCAGCAGGCGCCCGTCGGGCAGGTTCGACGCGGCGCCCAGGATCGGGGCGTAGAGCGGGTTCGACACCGGCATGTCCACGTCGGCGGCGTGCGTGTTGCCCGCGTTGTCGGCGACCAGCGCCGTGATGCGGATCGAGGGCTCGTCGAAGGTGTGGGGAACCGTGAAGGTGAGGCGTGCGGCGCACCCGCTGTGGCAGGGCTGAACGAAGGGCGTCGTGCACGCGGCGATCAGATCGCCGGTGGCGTTGACCGCGCGCAGCTCGATGAACCGCACGCCCGAATCGGCGTCCCCGCCCACGTAGTCCACCACGACCAGCTCGTCGCGCTGGGCCGGGGAGGGGTCCGGCACGTACGCCCCGTCCGGCGAATTGGGCTCGCCCGGCGGGGTCGTCACGGCGCAGCACGATTCCCGGGAGACGCTGCTGGGCGGGATGAGCGCACCCACGTGCTTCCCGCCGTTGGAACCCGGGCTCACCAGCTGGGCCTGCCAGGCGTGGTCGTTGGTCGCTGAGAACTCGGCGCCAACCGACACACCCCACGGGTACGAGGGTCCCACGGACAGCGACTGGCCCCAGGAGAAATGGGGATCGCCATCGTACGTGTGCAGGTACGCGCCCTGGTAGTACAGGGGGTACACCTGGCACCCGGGTGGCGGAACGAACTCCCAGGTGAACGTGTAGACGAGGGGACGCTCGTCGCCCGACTCGAACCCGCCCGGGGGCGCGACGCGCACCCCATTCCATGTTCCGTTACCACCCTGCTGGGCTTGCGGGTTGGGCCCCTCGATGATGCTCTGCCCGTCGCGTGTCGCCGAGACCAGGACGTAGGGGCCGTTCCACTGGAACGTGAAGAAGTCGTCGCCGTCCGTGTTGTCGTGCCCCTCGGCCTGGCGACACCTTATGCCAAACCACGATCGTTCCGCCGGCAGGACCCAGTCCAGCTCGAGATCCGCCTTCACCCCATCCAGGATCAACTTCGTCGGATCGGCCGGGCACGGATGCGTGATCCACTGCACGTTGGTCAGTTTGAAGATCAGGTCCGGGATCTGGCCGCCGATGTGCACGTTCTGCTCCGTGAGGGTCGTCATCGCCGGCGTGTCGGCCTGGAGGTACTCCTGGGCCAGGGCTCGCGATGCCGTTCCCAGCAGGCCCACTCCCACCCCCAGGTGCGCTGCGCCGATCCACGTCAACGGTTGCTTCTGCATCTGGAACACTCCCGAAAGCCGACTCCCCACGGGAGGCCGGGCGAGCCCAACGTCGGGCTCCGCGTGGAACGGTCTCCACGAAGCACTCGCGGGAGACGCGGGGTTCTTACACTCACGGGGTTCGGGCCCGATCGCACCGCCGCAACGCCCGCGGAGGGCGCCGCCCGATCGGATGCCGAACCGAGGCGGCTGGCATGGACGAAACCCGGGACACGCTCCTGTCGCGCCTGCGAGACCGATCGGACCAGGCAGCCTGGAGGACATTCGATGGGCTCTACCGGGAGCTGCTCGTGGGCTACGCCCGGGCGCGCGGATTGTCCGATGCCGATGCGCAAGATGTCGCCCAGCAGTGCGTCACAGCGGTGATGGAGAGCATCGCGACCTACCGGCACGAGGCGAGCTTCCGGGCCTGGCTCCGCGCCATCGCCGAGCGAAAGGTGATCGATGTGTACCGGCGCGGGCGCCGCGAGGTGCCGCTGGGCTCGGGCGTGATCGCCGCGCGCCAGGACGACGCCACGGGCATCGACACGCTCTGGAGGCGGAACTGGGAGCGGGCGCACCTGCGCCACGCGCTGGAGGCGGTGCGCCGCGAGGTGGCCGAGCGGACCTGGGCCGCGTTCGAACGGTACGCCCTCGAGGGCCGGCCGCCCGAGGCGGTCGCCACGGAGCTGGGCATGAGCGTGGGCTTGGTGTACGTGGCCAAGCACCGCGTGCTCGAGCGCCTGCGCGCCATGCTGACGGACCTGACCGGACACGACCTGACCGGAGACGACCCGTGAGCGCGTGCCCGGACCTGGGCGCCTGGGAGGACCTGTCGCGCGGCGGGGTGGATCTCGCGCGCGAGGCGTGCCTGCGCGCGCACGCCGCGGCCTGCCCCGCATGCCGGGGCGTGATGGCGGAGCTGACACGCAACGATCGCCTGCTCACGCGCGTGCGCGCGGTGCTCGGGCTGGACCCGGATGCGGGGGTGTCGACGCCGATAGCCGGCCCGGGCGACCGGCTGGGCGCCTTCACGCTCGGAGCCCTCCTGGGGACCGGCGGCATGGCCACGGTCTACGAGGCGATACAGGCGCACCCGCGCCGGACGGTGGCGGTGAAGGTGCTCGCCACCGGGCTGCGCAGCGCCGAGGCGCGCCGCCGCTTCGAGCGCGAGGTGCAGCTCCTGGGCCGGCTCCAGCACCCGGGGATCGCGCCGATCTTCGAGGCGGGGGCGGTGGACGATGGGCCCGCCTGGTTCGCGATGGAGCTGGTGCGCGGGGCCAGGCTGACCGACCACGCCGAGCGTGCGCGTCTGCCGGTCCGCGAGCGGCTCGAGCTCTTCCTGAGGGTGTGCGAGGCCATCGCCTACGCCCACGCCCGGGGCGTGATCCACCGCGACCTCAAGCCCAGCAACATCCTCGTGGACGAGCGCGACCAGCCGCGCGTGCTCGACTTCGGCGTGGCGGTCGCGATGGGAGATGACGGAGCCGGCGCGACGCTCCGCACCGACGCGGGCCACGTGGTGGGCACCCTGGCGTACATGAGCCCCGAGCAGGCGGGCGAGGGAAGGCCCGGGCCCGTGGACGCCCGCACGGATGTCTACGCGCTGGGCGTGGTCCTCTACGAACTGCTGGCGGCGCGCCTCCCGATCGACGTGCGCGGGATGAGCATCGTGGAGGCCGCCCGCGCCATCCGCGAGACCGATCCGTTCCCGCTCGGACGCCTGCGCCCGGACCTGCGCGGCGACCTCCAGACCATCACCGCCAAGGCCCTGGAGAAGGACCCGGCGCGCCGCTACGCCGGCGTGGACGAGCTGGCCGCGGACCTGCGGCGCCACCTCGACGGGCGCCCGGTGCTGGCGCGCCCGGCCACCGCGACCTACCGGGCGCGCAAGCTCCTGGCCCGCCATCGCCTGGCGTTCGGGGCCGGCACCGCCGTGTTCGGGGCGCTCGTCCTGGGCCTGATCGGAACGGGTTACGGCCTCTGGCGCGCGACCGCCGAGCGCGACCGGGCCCGCGCCGGACGGGCCACGGCCGAGGCGGTCACCACGCTCCTCACCCGCGCCCTGGGCACGGCCAAC
>CAYWOF010000186.1:0-7039 GCA_964459825.1 uncultured Phycisphaeraceae bacterium
CACCCGGAACGCCCGGGAAGAGCTTCTGGAGCGGGGCTCCCCGCCGGTGAGCGCGGAGCATCTCGGTCGGCGTCGCGCACCCGGGCATCATCGCGACACCCAGCTTCGCGGCCTCGGCGATGACCGCGTCATCCACGACCGGCGAGACGAGGAACGAGGCCCCGGCCGCGACCGCCGCGCGGGCCTCCTCGACCGTGAGGACCGTGCCCGCGCCCACGATCAGCCGCTCGCCGTGAGGGGCGGCGGGGGGGCGGGCCGCGAACTCCCGGATCAGCTCCAGCGCCCCGGGCACTGTCAGCGTGAACTCGCAGATGCGGAACCCCCCGCGCACGGCCGCATCCATGGCCTTGCGCGCGTCGTCCTGGCGCGAGGTGCGGATGATCGCCGAGGCCCGCGCCTCGCCCAACGCCGCTACAAACTCCTGTGGCTCCATGGTGGGGCGACTGTAGCCGCGCACCTGCGCGGCCGTGCCACTGACCCACACGTCTTCGCGCGGGTCAGTGTCTGGGTCGGGTCCGCACTGACCCTGCCCAGAGCGGCCGGGTCAGTGGCACGGATCGGATCCCTCGTGTGCCACCGACCCGCCCGCTTCGGGTGGATCGGTGCGGATGTCCCAGACCTGACGCACCGTCATCCCGCCCTTGCACCGGTTCCGTCATCGGCTAGACTGCGAGTGGTGCGGGGGGCCGCCCGCGGTCCGGCGCCGCCAGGAGAGGTTGACCATGACCACCGCCACTCGTCCGAGTCGCTGGCCGTCCACACCGATGCGCCCGGCCCGCCGTATCGGCGCGACCGTCCTCGGCGCGCTCCTCGGCGCAGCGCTCGTCGCACGCCCCGCTCCCGCCCAGCAGATCTACTTCGCCGACCTCTTCAACCCGACCTTCGACGACGGCTTCGTCCGGCGCGTCAGCGCTGCCGGCACGGGGCTCGAGACGCTCGTCACCGCCGGCGGCGGCCTGCGCGGCCTGGCCGTGGACGCGTCCCACGGCAAGATGTACTGGTGCGATGTGCTCGCCTACGCGATCCGGCGCGCCAACCTCGACGGCTCGGGCCAGGAGGACATCGTCACCACCGGCCTCCAGTTCCCCTCCGTCATCAAGGCCGACCCCGCGGGCGGCCACATCTACTGGGGCGATCAGCTCTCCGACGAGATCTGGCGCGCGGACCTGGACGGGACCAACGCCGCGCCGCTGCTCTCCACCGCCTTCCACCGCGGCATCGCGCTCGACACCGCCGGCGGCAAGCTCTACTGGTCCACCTCCATCACCATGTTCCGCGGCGACATCCGGCGCGCCAACCTCGACGGCACCGGCCAGGAGATCGTCGTCAGCACCACCCTGCCGGAGTTCAAACCCTCGGCCATCGCCCTCGACATCCCGCGCGGCAAGATCTACTGGACCGATTACGTCGTCGATGTCGTGCAGCGCGCTAACCTGGACGGGTCCAGCATCGAGACCCTCTTCGTCGTTGGCGCCAACATGAACCCGGGCGGGATCGCCCTCGACCTGGACCGGGGCAAGGTCTATTGGGGCCAGGACGACGATGTCAGCCTGCACATCGCCTCGATCCGGCGCATGGACCTCGACGGCGCGAACCCCGGGGTGGTCATCTCGGGCCTCGGGAGCGTCAACGATCTCGGGCTCGTGGACGATGCGTGCTACCCGGACTGCGATACCAACGGCGCCCTGAACATCAACGACTACATCTGCTTCCAGACCAGGTTCGCCCTGGGCGACCCCTACGCCGACTGCGATGGCAACGGCGTCCGCGACGTCAACGATTACATCTGCTACCAGACCAGGTTCGCGCTGGGCTGCGCGTAGACCGGGCCGGCCCGAGGATAGAACGGAAGCTCGCTCCAGGCCGCCCCGTGAGCCCGCCAGCCCGGGCCGCTGGCCCCTCACCGGGACGATCCATGCCGAGCCGGACTTGGCACCTCCCGCCGCGGCCTCCTGCTACCGCGCCATCCGCTCACCACACTGACCTCTAACCACTACCCCCCGGGTCGCCACCCGCTCCCCATCCATCGCGGTCCGGCCGTCCTGCGGGCGGAACGTCTGACTGGTCACCGACGCCCTCACTTGGCCCAACGCTGCGACGAAGTCCTGTGGCATCCTGCTGCGGCGACTGAAGTGCACCGGTGCTCCGGCCCCGGTCCCCCGGTCGGCAGCCCCCGAAACGACCGCCCACGCCGTGTGGACAGCCATCCCGCCCCCCCCACCGGCGAAACACCCCACCCGTGCCGCCGCTGCCACCAGCCCCCGGCCGGCCGCAGGACCGGCTTTGTGCGCCGTTTTGTCGTGATCCGTGGCTTCCGCGGACGGGGCGCCCGCCTCGTGCGTCTTACTCTGGCATGGCCACGCCCGCCGCCGCCGGATCAGGGCGCCGAAAGTCCCCCGCCCGCGGGCTGGCATCCGCTCTCCGGGCTGCCGACAATACGGACGTGGATGTCCCCGCGCGGCAAGGTCACGAGGCGCCCCTGGCGGTCGGCCCTACCGCGCGCGCTCTGCCCAGGCCGCGCCTGCCGGGCACGGTCGTCGTCCGGGAGACAATCGACGAGCTGCTCGACGCCGCGGCGGCGGACATCTTCGCCCAGGCGATCGCCTGCGTGCGCGCGTTCGGAGACTTCCACCTGGCGCTCTCCGGCGGCCGGACGCCCGAGCCCCTCTACCGGCGGCTCATGTACGACCCGGCGTTCCGCGAGCTGCCCTGGAAGCGCACGCACCTGTGGATCGTCGATGAGCGGCGCGTGCCCTGGGACGACGAGCGGAGCAACTTCGCGATGATCCGCCAGACCATCGTGGACCACTCGGACATCCCGCCGGACCAGGTCCACCCGATCGCGGCGACGGGCGACCACACCGACACGGACTACGAGGCCGAGCTGCGCCGGGTGCTGGAGTGGCGTGAGAAGGGACACGACCGGCTGGACTGCGTGGTGCTGGGGATGGGCGCCGACGGCCACACGGCCAGCCTGTTCCCGCGCTCGCCCGCGCTCGAACCCGACGGCCGGCTGGTGGTCGTCAACTCGGGCCCGGCGGTCACGCCGCCGGACCGCGTGACCATGACCCTGCCCCTGATCAACGCGTCGCGCTTCGTGGGCGTGCTGGTGACGGGCGCGCCCAAGGCGCCGACGATCGGCCGGGTGGCGGCGGCCTCAGGAACTGGACCGGCCGCCGGGACGATCGCCGACCTGCCGATCCTGGGCGTGCGCCCGCTGGCGGGCGAGCTGCGCTGGTACCTCGATCGCGAGGCGTGCCCGGAGGGCCCGTAGCCCCCCGGGTGCGGGTGGCGCCGGCGGGAAGGGGATGTCCCGGCCCGACTCGGCGCGGGACGCCCGCCGTCGGCCCTTCCCGATCGCGGGTGCGCCGCTGGTGCTGGCCCTCGATCCGTCGATTCCCCATGCTGACCATAACCCCCAACGAGCGCATCGCGATCAAGGTCCGGCACGAGGATGCGGACCTCGTGGTGGTCGAGAAGCCCGCGGGGCTGGTGACCCAGCCCGGCAAGGGCCACGAGCACGACACGCTCCTCAACGGCCTGTCCGCGCGCTACGGGCAGCGCCTCCAGCAGCTGGGGCACGAGCGGGACTTCGGGCTGGTGCATCGGCTGGACCGGGCGGCGAGCGGCCTGCTCGTCGTGGCGCTCTCCGCGCGGGCCTACGACGGGCTCCGGAGCCAGTTCGAGACTCGGAAGGTGGCCAAGCTCTACTGGGCGATCGTGCGCCGGGCGCCCGCGAAGCCGGTCGGGGTCATCCGACGCCCGATCGTGGAACAGACCCGCGCGCGCAAGACGGCCCGCGTGGGGGGCGGCGGGAAGGAAGCGATCACGGCCTACCGCGTGCTGGGGGCGTCGGCGACCGGGGCACTCCTGGAGTGCCGCCCCGTCACGGGCCGGCTCCACCAGATCCGCGTGCACCTGGCATCGATCCGCTGCCCGATCCTGGGCGATCGCGAGCACGCGCCGCCCGCGGTGCGGGCCGCCGCGCCCCGCCTCATGCTCCACGCGCACCGGCTCGTGCTCACGCACCCGCTGAGCGGGGAGCGGATCGACGCGCGCTCGCCCCTGCCGCGCGACATGCGCACGGTGCTCAAGCGCCTGGGCATCGCGTGGGCCGAAGGGTCAGCCGATCGTGCGCAGAAACTCGGCAGCGACGCGATCGGCGAGGAGAAAACCCGGATCGGTGAGGCGCCAGCGCCCTGAGGCGGTCGTCAGGAGGCCGGCGCGCTCCTGGCGCTCGACGAGCGCGCGGAGTCTCTGTGGGAGCGGGACGGCATGAGGATCGCGAGGTACGACGGCGGCGACTGCGGGGCCCAGGGTATCGGCCGCCGCCAGGGTCTCGTCCGCGTCGAGGCCCTCGACCAGGCGCAGGCCGGTCATGACCCGCTCGCGCAGCGCGCGCCGGGCGTCCGGCGGCTCGTGCTCGGCGATCGGCGCGAAGCCGTCCTCGTCGATGGAGAGATAGTCATCCAAACGGGCCGTGTTCTTCCAGCGGTGGCCCCCCAGGTGCGCAGCGGCGGAGGGGCCGACGGCCAGCCAGGGGTCCTGACGCCAGTACGCGAGATTGTGGCGGCACTCGGCGCCGGGCCGGGCGAAGTTCGAGACCTCGTAGCGATCCCGCCCGGCCGCCCGGAGCGTGGAGAGGACCAGCTCGAGCATGTCGGCCTCGAGGTCGTTGTCGGCCGGCGTGAACTCGCCGCGCTGGCGCCGCGCCGCCAACGCGGTGTTGGGCTCGTAGGTCAGGCAGTAGCAGGAGAGGTGCTCGGTCGCGAGGGCGAGGGCGCGATCGAGATCGGCCCGGGCCTCGCCCAGGGACTGACCGGGGATCGCGTGGATCAGGTCGATGGACTGGCGCCCGATGCGCGCCCGTCGGGCCAGGTCCAGGGCCCTGGGCACGGACTCGGGGTCGTGCCAGCGCTCGAGCGTCTTGAGGTGGCGCGGCTCGAAGGACTGGGCGCCGATGCTCACACGGTTGACACCCCCGTCCCTCAGGGTCTCCATCAGCTCCGGGGTCACCGTCTCCGGGTTGCACTCGACGGTGAACTCCAGGTCAGGGTCGGAGAGGTCGTACGTGCGCCGAAGGGTCCCGAGGAGGCGTTTCCAGAGTTCGGGGCGGAGGAGGCTTGGGGTGCCGCCGCCGACGAAGAGTGTCCGCAGGGGTCCGGCCAGGGGGGCCAGGGCTGCCAGCTCCCGCTCCAGCCGGTGGACGAAGGGACCCTGGCGGTCCCGGGTGTCCACGAGGCTGTAGAAATCGCAGTAATGGCACTTGTGGAAGCAGAACGGGACATGGATGTAGAGGGACCGTGCGGCGGGGCCCTCCCCGGGCCCACCGGGGGCGGCCGCCAGGATGGCCCGGGCGATGGGCCGGACGGTGGCCCTCGGGCGTTGCCCCAGCAGGGGCACGGCGATATCGTGGGTGGTCGGTCGGTTCACGGCGAGCCCTCGACGCGGTGCTCCCGGGACCCGGTTCGAGCGACGCCCGCGCCAGACAAGGATACTCCTCTGTGCAAGTCACCCTGATCGCCGTGCACTCGGACGGGACAAAGCGCGAGGCGCCCATGAAGCACTCGCGGATCGTGATCGGTCGGAAGGAGGGGTGCTCCGTGCGGGTGCCGGTGGACAGCGTGTCGCGCGAGCACTGCGAGATCCGCGCCGACGGCGAGACACTGGTGGTCCGCGACCTGGGCTCGAGCAACGGGACGTACGTCAATCGCAAGCGGGTCCAGTCGGCGGAGCTCTCCCCGGGGGATCTGATCGGCGTCGGGCCGGTGGTCTTCGTGGTCCAGATCGACGGCAAGCCCGGCGTGGTGGACGCCAGGAGCGCCTACACCCAGGGCCAGCCGGAGGAACCCCCGAAGGTTGCCGCCGCGGCCGCCAAGAGCCCCCCTCGCCCCGCGGCGCCGGGCGGCGCCAAGCCGGCCAAGGCGCCCGCCAAGCCCGCGGCCGACGAGAGCGACCTCGACATGGACGCCAGCGAGGACAGCAGCATCTCGGACATCGTCTTCGATCTGGACGACGAGGACGAGGACGAGAAGAAGCTGTAGCGTTCGCGCGCTGTCAACGCTCGCGCTCGAACAGGAACGCGCTGTCCAGCCTGCGGTTCTCCGTCCCGTCGTGGACGACGAAGCCGGCGCCCTGCCAGAGCGCGGCCGACCCGTAGGCGCCATCCTTGCGGACGGCGTAGAAACTGACGTTGAAGTTGGGGCGCCCCCGGTCGTCGCGCAGGCGTTTCTCGCGGGTGCGATCGGCCATGCGCTTGGCGACGGCCAGGCAGGCCTCGGTCGGCGTCAGGCCCCGGTCCATGTGCTCGACGATGCTGAAGGCCCCGCAGACCTGCATGACGGCCTCGCCGCGACCGGTGGCGCCGGCCGAGCCGATGGCGTTGTCGCAGTACATCCCCGCGCCGACGATCGGGGAGTCGCCCAGACGTCCCGGGAGCTTCCACGAGAGCCCGCTGGTGCTGGTGCACGCGGCCACGTGGCCATCGTCGGTAACGGCCGAGCAGTGGATGGTGCCGGTGGTGTAGGGAATGTCGGAGCCCGGGCGGAGGGGCGCCCCGGGGTCCTCGATGTTGATGGGGCTGGATCGCCAGCCGAGGGGCTTGCCGGGCCCGGCGCCGGGAATCTCATCGCGCTCATCGTCGTTGAGCCAGTCGTCATCGTGCCCGACATTGGCCCGCCACTTGAGCCACGCCTCGCGGGCGGCATCGGTGAGCAGGTTCTCCTCCTTGAAGCCCATGCGCAGGGCGAACTTCAGGGCCCCCGGGCCGACGAGCATGACATGGTCGGTCCGGCGTGCGACCAGCAGGGCGACGGCGGCCGGGTTCTTGATGTTCTCGATGGCGCCGACCGAACCAGCCCGGTGCAGGGCGCCATCCATGACCGAGGCGTCGAGCTGGACGACCCCCTCCTCGTTGGGCAGGCCGCCGTAACCGACGGACATGTCCCCGGGGTCGTTCTCGACGATGCCGATGCCGGCGACGATGGCGTCGAGGGGGTGCGAGCCGGCGCGGATCATCCCCATCGCCCGTTCCGTGGCG
>CAYWOF010000187.1:0-4164 GCA_964459825.1 uncultured Phycisphaeraceae bacterium
GACCATCTCGGCCCTGGCCGCGCCGGGTCCGAGCCGACCGGCCTGCAGGATGGCGAGCCCGGCGAGAACGAACGCGCTCGCCCAGAGGAATCCGGGGGAGAGCCGCGTTCCGCGCGGGCTCGGCGTCGGGTTGTCGGCGGCTTGGGTCATGGCCTAGCGCCCGGGGGCTGTCTGGGCGTCGGCCCGCAGGTCGCGGTACCCGATGCCGTCGAGCGACTTCTTCGATTCGTTCCAGCGCAGCGCGATCATGTCCTGGTTGACCGCGTCGATCACGTACACGCAGTTGCTGTTGCCCCCCTGGATCCGTCCGGCGACCATGGTGTACTCGCCCCGGGCGCGGGTGCCCGCCTGCCGGGCGCCGGCCGGCGGCTGGAGCGCCAGCAGGCCGAGGACCAGCAGCAGCGCGACGTTGAGGGCGATGAGCCCGCGCCAAGGTCGAGCGTGGTTCGGATCGGCGGGTGGCAAGGACCGGCTCCGGGAAGGCGGATCACTCTGGCGACACTGGAACGAACCGCCCGTGTTCAGTCCTGATGGCCCCGTTTGCTCGGGATCAGCGCGGCCCCCGCCGCCACCCCGATGATGAGCGGGGCCACGATGAAGTACGTCCAGAAGTACGGTGGGCGATCCGCGGTGCGCGGGCGGGGCGGCGTCAGGGCCGCGGGCGCCTGCGGCTGGCCCGGCGTTTGCGCCCCGACCGCCGAGGCGAGGAGCAGGACGGCCCCGGCACACGCGGCCAGTCGAATGGGATTGCGGCGGCGGGTCGTCATGGGGTGGATGCTACTTCGGACGCGGGGCCGAGTAAAGGCGAGGGCGATACGGGAGCACCCTCCCCCGGGTTCCGCGAGGAGGCCAGTGCGTCGGGCCGGCCCCAGAGCGGGCGGGCCAGCCGATCGAAGGCCGCACCCGGCAGGTGGACAGTTCGCCACCGTTCGCTCCGTGTCCGCATGGCGCCGACGTACTCGGAGACCGCGATGGCCCGGAGCGAGTAGTACCGGCCGCGGAACTCGAAGGCCTCGGTGAAGAGGGCCGCCGGCGGGGGGCCCTCGCTGGCGTAGACGAACACGAAGGCCCCGAGGAACGGCCCGCCGAACAGGTCCTGCCAAGCCAGGAGCGAGTCGGCATCCTCACGGGTCACCCAGGATTCGAGGCGGGTCCGGGCGCCGGGCGTCATGCGGCGGCCCTTGATCTCCACCAGGACGTTGCGGGTCGGCCCGTACACGACGAAATCGAAAGACTTGAGGCTGGCGCCCGCCGGACGGTCGGTACCCGCCTGACCGACCGCGCCGCCGGGCACCTCGGGGAGGAGGGCCTTGCGGGCTTCATCCACGGCCACGTACGGCACGCGCGCGGAGCGCAGGTACCACTGGAAGGCCTGCTCGTAGTGGTGCCGTCGCTGGGCCATCGCCCCTCATCCTAACACGAACCGGCCAATCCGTACAGAGCTGCCGGAAAGAACGCCCTTGGCGCTCCCTCCCCCGACCGTTAGACTGACGACGCCGTGCGGGAGCCCTTCCCCGCCGGAGGACCGGAAGGGAAGAGGATGCCGGCAACACGACGAACGGGCTTCACGCTGATCGAGCTCCTGGTGGTGATCGCGGTCATCGCGCTGCTGATCGGCATTCTGCTTCCGGCGCTGGGCCAGGCCCGGGCGGCGGGGCGCACGGCCCTGTGCCTCTCGAACTTCCGGCAGTTGACGCTGGGCTGGCACATGTACGCCGACGCCCACAACGACGTCGGCGTGCCCCACAAGCCGCCCAACCTGGCCGGCGGCGCCACCAACCCGGCCAACTGGTACGACGTGGGCAATGGCAAGAAGATCCGCCCGCCGTGGATCGCGACCATGGGCGGCTACGTGGGGGTGTACGCCTTCGCCGAGCCGAGCACGACCGACTCGCGCCAGGACTACGACTCCAAGGTGTACTCGTGCCCCTCGGCGCCCGAGTGGATGGACGAGCGCAACCACGCCTTCGGGTACAACTACCAGTTCCTCGGCAACGCCCGTGTGAGCAACGGGCGGTACATCAGGTACCCGGTGAAGCGATCGTCGATCTTCATGCCCTCGGACATGGTCCTGGCCGCGGACGCGACGGGAACGGACGCGGGGACGCCGCCCGGCCAGCGTCTGCCGTACAACAACAACGGCACCAACTACGCCGAGATCGGCAACCACGCGTACACCATGGACCCGCCGCGCCTCACGCCCCTGTCGGACAAGGGGAGCGGGGATCCCGGCTCGCCGCGCACGGCGGTGGCGTCGCGCCATGGGAAGAAGGTCAACACGTTCTTCCTCGACGGTCACGGCCGGACGATGTCGGAGGAGGACCTGGGGTACCGGCGCAACCCCGATGGGACGTTCATGGAGTACGGCGCGGGCAAGAACGGCCCGACCAACGAGCTGTTCTCCGGCACGCGGACGGACGTGGACGCGCCCGCCAAGCCCTAGCGGGGTTCCGCCGGGCGGCGCGCGAGGCGATCGAGGATGATCGGGATGGCCGGGGGCGTGGCCTGCACCGGCGCGCCGACGAGGCCGCGCACTTGCTGCTCGATGGGGATGGTGGTGACCATCCCGCGGTGGTTGGCCTCGACGTAGACGATGTCGGTGACGCCGGGGAGCTCCGCCGACGGCGCGGGCACGACGCCGTCGCCCAGCTCGGTCGAGACCGAGCGGACCCAGGCCACGAGGCGTCGGGCCTCGGCCTCACCCAGGAGCTCGCGCACGAGCGGCGATCGGGCGACCCAGGCGAGGTCCTCGTCGGCGATGGGGGCCAGCCGCCCGATGACGAGCGTGATGGGGGCGCCCTCGGGGAGGGGGCGGGCGTTCAGGTCGGTCAGATAGGCCGAGCCGGGCATCAGGTCGCGCCCGGCCTCGCCGGCGCCGTCGGCCTCGAACCCGTTGAGCAGGGGGCGCGGGTCCCAATCCGGGCTGCGCCACCAGCGCTCGACCTGGTCGCGCATCTCGGCGATGACGCGGGCCTGCGCCCAGGCGGAGCCGGCCTGGGGCGTGCCGAGCATGATCAGCCGCCCGACGGCCGGCAGCGCATCGCCTCCCGCGCAACGACCGGCGTAGAGCGCCGGGCGCGTCAGGACATCCCGCGCCATCAGCCCGCCCATGGAGTGGCAGATCAGGTCCACTTCGGTCGTGCCGGCCCGGCGCAGATCGCGGAGCGCCTCGCCGAGGGCGCCGGCCGAGTCGGCGATCGGCTGGTCGTTCGGATAGTCGAAGCGGGCCACGGCGTGACCCGCTCCGTGGAGCGCGGGGGCCAGATCATCCCAGACCGACCCGGGCTCGTCGAGTCCGTGGACCAGCAGCGCGAGGCGTGCCGGCGTGGTCGGGCCGGGCGCCTCCCACACGGCCCGCCCCGCGGGCTGCCCCGGGCGCGCGGGGAGGTACAGACGCACGGTGGGCCGGATCGTGGCGATCGCCCGGCCGGCGCCCGCGGCGCCTCCGGGCCCGGCGCCGGGCGCGGGGCGGGCCCCGGGCGGCGACGCCACGACGCCGGCCGACAGGAGCATCGCCAGTCCGACGGCCAGGCGCGTCCGGATGGGGGGCCGACGGGTCATGGGCGTTTCTCGATCATGCGCGAGAGGAGTTTCTGCTCGGCCTCCTGGTAGCGGGCGAAGGCCTCGTTGATGCGCCCCGTGAGCTGCTCGAGGTTCTGGCGGTCCAGCGCCAGCGGGGAGCCGTCGGAGGCCGCCGCGGACTCCAGGGACTCGCTGGCCGCGCGCAGATCGCTGACGGCCGCGGCGTAGGTCTGGGCGGCGTCGTAGAGGAGTTCGGATTCGAGCTCCTTGGTTTTCGGGGTGTAGAGCAGGCGCCAGGGCGTGCGCCGGACCTCGACCATGGTGAGCTTGAGCTGGTCGGCGGCGAGCCGGACGTTGGCCAGCGCGGTGCGCACGCCCGGCATCTCCTCGCGCAGGAAAGCGTCGGCGCGGGCGATGAAGTCGGCGAACCGATCGGCGCCCTCCCGGCCGCTGGCGAGCGTCCCGTTGAGGAGGGGCAGGGACTCGGCCTCCAGGCCCGCGGCGAGGCGCTGGGCGCTGTCGATCGTGGCGTCGATGTCGGCGCGGTTCTCGTCGAGCGCGGCCTGCGCGCTCCCGACCAGCCGGCGCGCGTCGGCGACGCCGGCCTCGGCCTCGTCGGCGGCGGCCCGGACGCTCGCCGCC
>CAYWOF010000187.1:4174-6999 GCA_964459825.1 uncultured Phycisphaeraceae bacterium
GCCCGTCGGCGAGGATGGCGTCGCCCTGGGCCGTCCAACCGGGCGTCTTGGCGCGGATCTCGCCGGAGACGGCCCCCGCGTCGTCGAGAACGGTCCGCACGCCCTGGAGGATGGGATCGAGGTCCGTTTCGACGCGCGCGGTCAGCCGGTTGATGCGGTCCACGGCCTCGCCGGCGCCGCGGATCATGGCCTTGAACTGCTCGATCTGGTCCGGCCCGTAGCCCGCCTGGGCCAGGAACGACGGGGGCGCGATGCCGCCCATCAGGACCTCGCGCGGCTCGAGCTCCGGGCCGCCCGACTGGGGCGAGGCCACGCCCGCGGGGTCGCCGACGCTGGAGAGGTTGATGGTGCTCAGCGATCCGAGGAGCGGGCGCTCGAGGAAGGCCCAGGCGTTCTCGTACAGGAGCACGTCGGCGCGGATGCGCACGTGCGCGTCCACGTCGGTCGGAACGCCGCCGGTCTCGGACCGGTGCAGGCTCACGCGCGTGACGCGCCCCACGGGCTGGCCGCCCAGCTGGACCGCCGCGCCCGACTCGAGCCCCGAGGCGCCCTCGGCGAGGGAGAACCGGATGACGTACGGGCGGGTCGCGGTGAGGCGGCTCTGGGCGCCCGAGAGCAGGACGCTGGCGCCCACCGCGATCGCCAGGGCGACGATGACGAACAGGCCGGCGAGGACGTTGTTTCGCGAGGCGGGACGGGCGGGCATGGGAGGCTCCCGTGACAGGGGCCGGGCGGGGGGCGGCGGGCCGGCCGGACGCAACGATAGAGGGCCGGCGCCCGGACGGGCCCGCCGTGCGGCGGCCCTACGCGGGGCGCGTGGCCTCGACGCTGGGCATGATCGGCGTCTCGACGGGCGTCAGGCCCAGGAGATCGTCGGCGTAGTTGGTCGCCGCCCGCCGCTCGGTGATGGGCCCGTCCGCGTCGCCGCGCAGGAACTGCCGGATGAGGCGCTCGTCGTAGGGCAGTCGCGGGGCCTCCTCGGGCGGGACGCGCCGGAGTCGGTCGTACCACTGGCGATTCTCGACGCGCAGCATCCGGCCCTTGTCGAGCATCGCCATGCGGTCGGCGATGGCGAAGGCCGAGTCCATCTCGTGGGTGACGACGACGCTGGTGACGCCGATCTTCTTGGAGAGGTCGATGATCAGGCGGTCGATCTCGGCGCTGGTCACGGGGTCGAGCCCGGCCGAGGGCTCGTCGTAGAAGAGCACGCGCGGGTCGAGGGCCAGAGCCCGCGCCAGGCCGGCGCGCTTCTTCATGCCCCCCGAGATCTGGGCCGGGAACTTGTCGGCGTGCTCGCGCAAGCCCACGAGCTCGAGCTTGATCTTGACCTGGATGTCGATGATGTCCGGGTCGAGGTCGGTGTGCTCCTGGAGCGGCAGGGCCACGTTCTGGGCGACGGTCATGGAGTTGAAGAGCGCGCCCGACTGGAAGAGGATGCCGAAGCGCTTGCGGACCTCGTTCAGGCCTTCCTCGTCGAGGGACCCGATGTCCCGCCCGAACATGAGGATCGTGCCCTCGTCGGGCGGGAACGAGCCGATCATCAGCCGGAGCGTCGTGCTCTTGCCCGAGCCCGACCCCCCCATGATCACCATGGTCTCGCCGGGGAGGATGTCGAGGTCGATGCCGTCGAGGACCGCGCGTCCCTCGAAACGCTTGGTCACCCCGCGCAGCGAGATGACGGGCTCCACGGAGCGGGGACTCACGGCGGGCATGGTATCGACTCGCCGGCCCGCTCACCCGCCGCCCGGACCGCCCCCCGGTCCCGCGGGGTCGGGGGCCGGCGCCGGCGCTGGGGGTGTCGGCGCGCTGGTGTCGCGCAGCCAGATCTGCTTGCCGTCGAAGGTGAAGATGCCCAGATTCGTCGCGACGATCAGCTTGGGGCCGCCCTGCGGTGAGGGCTGGGGGTTGAACGAGCTCGGGACCTGCACCACGTAGATGGCCCGGCCCTGCTCGAACTCCGCGACGAGGGGGATGAGGTTGCTGGTGGTCTGCATGGCCGGGCCCGCGGAGGCGTAGGCGCTGATGACGTCCACGATCCCCGTGGGCATGTTCTTGAACGCGCCCAGCTCGGCGTGGTAGGCCTCGCGGAAGGCGGCGATCTCGGCGTCGGTGACCGCGTCGTTGACCTCCTTGACGAAGAGCGCGCGGGAGCCCTTCGCGTCGCCCGCCTCGATCGCCTGGGCCACGCTCGCCACCGGCCCGCTGAACCCGCTCTCGAAGACCCGCACCACGCTGACCACGGCCACGCCCGCGATGACCCAGCCGGCCGTCACGAACAGGCCCAGGATGATGCCGGCCACCGCCATCCCCGTGCCCCCGAGGCGCCCCTCGGAGCGCCCGATGGCGATGATGGCGCAGAGGCCCAGGATCATCCCCAGCACCCCCAGGCCGGGGATGGGGCAGATGAGGGACAGCACCAGGGCGGTGATCGCCAAGAGGCTGGTGCGCTGCGGAATGGTGCCGAAGTCGCCGGGGGGGAACTGGCTCATGGGCAGAGGCTACGGCCCGCGAGGCGGGATTGCCAGTGGCCCCGGCAGGGTCCTGTCCGGGGCCAGGGCCGCCGACGAGCCCCGGAGGATGCCCACGCACTCAACCACCAGCCGCGCGCCCTCGACGATCTCCTCCTCCGTGGTCTGGCGGCTGAGGCTAAAGCGAAGGGAGCCGTGGGCGATCGCGGGTGCCACGCCCATGGCCAGGAGCACGGGGGAGGGCTCGAGGGATCCCGAGGAGCACGCCGCCCCGGCGCTCGCGCACACGCCCCGCTCCGAGAGGAGCAGGAGCAGGGCCTCGGCCTCCAGTCCCGGGAACCCGATGTTGCTGGTGTT
>CAYWOF010000188.1:0-6996 GCA_964459825.1 uncultured Phycisphaeraceae bacterium
CAGGGCCCGGTCCAGGTACTCGCGGTGGATGGGGTCCTCGAGGGTGGGGTGGTCGGAGACGATGCGCCCGTCCCGGAGGCGGATGATGCGGTCGGCGTGGCCGGCGATGTCCTCCTCGTGGGTGACGATGATGATGGTCTGGCCCTCGCGGTGGAGCTGCTTGAAGAGGGCGATGATCTCCTCGCTGGTCTTGGAGTCGAGGTTGCCGGTGGGCTCGTCGGCGAGCAGGATGGAGGGCTCGTTGACGAGGGCGCGGGCGATGGCGACGCGCTGGCGCTGGCCGCCGGAGAGCTGGTTGGGCTTGTGCTTCCAGCGGTCGCCCAGGCCGACGCGATCGACGGCGCGCCGGGCGCGGCGCCGGGCGCCCCACCAGTGGCGCCGCGAGTAGATGAGCGGGAGCATGACGTTCTTGAGGGCGGTCTGGCGCGGGAGGAGCTCGAACGACTGGAAGACGAAGCCGATGTGGCGGTTGCGGACGTCGGCGAGGCGGGAGGCTCCCATCTTGTGGGTGGGCTTGCCGTTGAGCTCGTAGACGCCGGCCGTGGGGCGGTCCAGGCAGCCGAGGATGTTCATGAGGGTGCTCTTGCCCGAGCCGGACGGCCCCATGATGGCGACGAACTCGTTGTCGCCGATGGTCAGGTCCACGCCGCGGAGCGCGTGGACGCGCTCGACGCCCACCTTGTAGACCTTCTGGAGCTTGCGGATGGTGATGGCCATGGCAGTGCCGTCTCTCGGGCGCGGCGGACGGGGTCAGGACCCGCCGTGCGCCCCCTCGCCGGTTGCGGCGACCTCGGACTTCTTCTCGTCGCCCGGCTTGGCCTGCGTTCCTTCCTCCACCACGCGCTGGTCGTGCTTGAGGCCGACCAGGACCTTGTACGGCCCGGTGACGACCTTGTCCCCCTCCTCGAGACCGGCGAGGATGACCGTGTGCGACTGGTCGCTCGAGCCGACGGTGACGGGCGTCGCCGCGGCCTTGCCGTCGATGAGCCGGTAGACCACGCGCGCGAACGCCTTGGACCGGTCGACCAGGGGGTTGTCCGCGAGGGACCTGGGGAGCTCGTCGACGCGCCGGTCCAGGACGGCCTGGCTGGGGACCTTGAGCACGCCATCGAAGCGCTCGACGTGGACGTCCGCGTTGGCGTTGAGGCCGGCGAGGCGCTTGAGGCCCTGGGGAATCTCCACGAGCACCTCGGTCTCGAAGTAGCTCGTGTTGTCGCGGTCGAGCGTGCGCTGGAGCTCGACGCGGCGCACCGTGCCCTTGAGCTCATCGTCGGGGTAGGCGTTGACGTAGACGGTCGCCTCCTGGCCCGGCTGGACCGGGGCGATGTTCGACTCGTCGATCTTGGCCTTCAGGAGCATCACGGAGAGGTCGGCGATCTCCATGATCAGGGAGCCCTCGTTCTGCGAGGTGCCCAGCACCTGCTCGCCCACCTCGGTGTAGAGCTTGGTGATGGTGCCATCGATGGCGGCGGTGATGGTCGTGTTGTCGAGGTCCTTCTGGGCGCGCAGGATGTTGGCCTTGGCGATCTCGATCGAGAACTCCGAGGCCTTGAGGTTCGAGAGGGCGCGCTGGTAGGCGGCCTCGGCGGCGTCGAGGTCGGCCTTCGAGACGTCCTTGGAGTCGTAGAGCTCCCGGATGCGCCCCACCTCGGCGGTCGCTTCGGCCAGGGCGGCCTTGGCGCCCTCGAGACGGGCCTCCTCACCCTTGAGGCCGGCCTTGGTCGCCTCGAGCGCGGCCAGCTGGTCGTCCGCATCCAGGCGGACGACCACGTCGCCCTCGTGGACCACATCGCCCTCGCGGAACGGGAGCGCGATCACCCGCGACGACACCCGGGCCCGCACCTTCACGACCTTCTCGGGCTCGATGAGCCCGGGCGCGCTGACGACGCGGACGAGCGAGCCGCGGGCGGCGGCTTCGAGGCGCACCTCGGTCAGGGGCGGCTTGGGCCTCACCTGCTCGACGAGCTTCTTGCCCTGGGCGGTGCCGAAGAGGAAGAACCCCGCCCCGCCGCAGGAGAGGGCCAGGACGATGAAGATGCCGACGAGCCACTTCCACACGGGCCGGGTCTCCGCACTCGTGGGGACCAGCCCCCACGAGCCCCCTGCTGCCACTCTTGGGATTCCGCACCGCCCACTTACGGGTCAACTACGTTATACCGTCGGGGGTTCGTCCGGTTCGCGGGCGCCCGGGCTCCGACCCCCAAGTTTCTTGTACGCCGGGGGCGTTCGGGCGTTATCGGCAGTGCGACAAAGGCCGGGAAGCCTGCGCAGATCATGCGCCATCGAGGACGATCCTGGCTGGAATCGGCCACGTGGATCGGAACATGGACGGACGCGGCGCATGGACCCGTGGCCCATGACGGAGGAGTAGCATCCGCCCATGAGAGCCATCGTGGTCCAGAAGCAGGGCTCCCCTGTCGCACCGAACATCCGGTTCGTTACGGACTGGGCCGACCCCGCGCCGCCGGGGGCCGGGCAGGTCCTGGTGCGGACGCTGTGCTCGGCCTTCAACCAGATGGACCTGTGGGTGGGGCGGGGCGTTCCGGGGCTGGACCTGGCGTACCCGCGGGTGTCGGGGTGCGATGCCTGCGCGGAGGTCGAGGGCGTGGGTGAGGGTGTCGATCCGACCTGGGTCGGGCGGCGCGTGATCGTCAACGCCGCGGTGCGCCAGCCGGAGCGGAGCCACCCGGACGACCCGCCGGGCTCGACGCTCGCGCCGTCATACCACCTCATCGGTGAGCACACGTTCGGGATGCACGCGGAGCGGTTCATCGCGCCGGTGGCCAACCTCGCGGACGTCGGCGAGGCCGACCCGACCGAGGGCGCGGCGTACGGGCTGTGCGCGCTGACGGCGTACTCCATGATGGTGGGGAAGGGCGGGCTGCGCCCGGGGCAGGCGGTGCTGATCTCGGGGATCGGCGGCGGCGTGGCGACGAGCGCGCTGGCGATCGCACGCTGGATGGGGTGCCGCGTGGCGGTGACCAGCCGGCACGCGTGGAAGCTCGATCGGGCGCGGGCGTTGGGGGCCGAGCTGGGCGTGCTGGATGCGGGGAGCGACTGGTCGAAGGAGGTGCGTGCCTGGACCAACAAACGGGGCGTGGACATGGCGGTGGACTCGAGCGGGAAGGCGACGCACCTTTCGTGCATCAAGAGCCTGGCGCGGGGCGGTACGTACGTGACGCCCGGGGCGACGAGCGGGCCGGACGCGATGACCGACCTGGCGCGCGTGTTCTGGAACCAGCTTCGCGTGCTGGGCTCGACCATGGGGAGCAACGAGGAGTTCCGCGAGGTCGCGGCGTTGTTCCGCGCCGGGTTGGTGCGCCCGGTGGTGGATCAGGTGCTGGAGGCGCGGGAGGCGGTGAGGGCGTACGAGCGGCTGGAGAAGGGGGAGCAGTTCGGGAAGATCGTGCTGAGGTGGTAGGGGCGGAGGGGGAGCGGGGCGGCTGCTCGATGGAGAACACGGGGCGCGACGGATTCTCTTGGCGAGCCCACGGGAACGCGGTAGGCTGACGGCCAGCGGAGCAGCGCGCGGGCGCAGGAGGTGGGAGTTGGGATTGAAAGACCGCTTGATCGCCGGCGCGGCATCGTTGGTCGTGGCGTGGGCCTGCGAGGGGAGCTGGGGGCAGTCGTGCCCGACCTGGGCGCTGGCGGGCAACTCTCCCATCGGGCCCAACTACGGCCATGCCATGGTCTACGACGGGGCCCGACGGCGAGTCATGCTCGTTGGGGGTCATGGCAACCTCGCGACTCGATTGTGGAATGGTTTCGCGTGGGAACTCGCATCGACGGAGGGTCCGTCCTACCGGCGGTGGCACGCCATGGCCTACGACAGCGAGCGCCAACGCACCGTCGTGTTCGGCGGAGCCGACTCGGGCGGCGCGACGATCCCCACGAGGGAAACCTGGGAGTGGAACGGCAGCGGATGGGCGTTGGTGGCCACGGTCGGCCCCTCGCCGCGTACAAGCCCGGCCATGACATTCGACGCGGAGCGACGGGTCACCGTGCTGTTCGGAGGGAGCTACAGCGGCGGTCTCGGCGATACCTGGGAGTGGAACGGTACTTCCTGGAGCCAGCGGGCTGCTACGGGCCCCAGCGCCCGGACTGGGGCGGCGATGGCCTATGACCCGCTGAGGCGCCGTGTCGTGCTCTTCGGAGGTGATAGTGGAGGTGAGCAGGGCGATACATGGGAGTGGGATGGAGCAGTGTGGCTTCAGGTCGCGGCAACCGGCCCCAGCGGACGGCGAGATGCGGCGATGGCGTATGACCCATCGCGCGGCCGAGTCGTCCTGTTCGGCGGGTCGCAGTACATCTTCGACCTGACGGACACCTGGGAGTGGGATGGGTCCTCTTGGGTGCAGCGGTCGGTGGGCCAACCCACACTCGCCAAGGGTGACGGCGCGTTCGACCATCATCGTTCGCGATTCGTTGTGCACGGCCGATCGGCGACCAGCGCCTATCACACCTGGGAACTGCCGAGCACGTCGATCTACATCAGTCAACATCCGATTGGCGCCAGCATCGGCCTCGGCGCACCGCTCATCCTGTCCGTGGACGCGGCGGGAGTACCTCCGGTGAGCTTCCGGTGGCGCAAGAACGGAGTGTTCCTGGTGGATGGCGGCACGATCTCGGGCGTGAACACTCCGACGCTGACGATCGACCCGGCGATGCCGGGTGATGCCGGCAGCTACGACGTGCGGGTCACGGACGCCTGCGGCTCGGTCCTGAGCCAGCCCGCGCCCGTCGCCGTTCGATGTGACGCCGACTGCAACGGCGACGGAGTCCTCAACGTGCAGGACTACATCTGCTTCCAGACCCGATTCGCACTGGGGTGCAAGTAAGGCACCGCGACGCGGGTAGTCGGCAGTTGCTCTCGCCCGCGGCCCCTGCGGCCCCGCTCGCGCTGGGGCACGCTTGAATCTACGCGCTCGCGGGGACCATCCGGCCGACCGTCACGGGCGCGAGGGGAAAGGCCGCGGCGACGGCCGCGAGGTCGGCGAGGGTCACGGCGTTGATGCGCGCGAGTTCCTCGTCCAGCGTGGTGTACCGGCCGAGGTAGGTCCAGAGCTTTCCGAGTCGCTGCATGCGGTCGAGGGGACGTTCGGCGCCGAGCGTGACGGACGTGGCGAGCTTGTTGCGGAGGCGCTCCAGGTCCGCGTCCGTCGCGGTGGCCACCAGGCCCTCGATCTCGCGGAGGATGGTCGCCCAGATCTCGTCGGCGCGGGCGGGGTCGCCGGAGGCGAAGACGTAGAACTCGCCGCAGCCGTCGTGCGGCTCGTAGCCGGCCGACGCCTCCTCGGCGATGCCCGGCTCGATGAGGGCCCAGTGCAGGCGGCTGTTGTCGGGCGCGCCGAGCAGGAGGGAGAGGAGCATGGCGGCGTAGCGCCGGTCGTCGCCGGCCGCGGGCGCATCGGAGAGGCCCATGAGGTACGCCCGGGTGATCTTGGGGTCGCGCTGGACGAAGGAGCCGCCGCCCACGCGGGGCCGGGCGGCGTCGCGCCCGACGCGGGTGGGGCGCCAGGCCCGGGTGAGGGTCTCGATCTGGGCGACGGCCGAACCGAAATCCACGCGCCCGGCCAGGGCCACGACGGTGTTGTCGGCCGCGTAGCGCCGGTCGAAGTACTCGCGCATCTGGTCCCGGGTCATGGCCTTGATGGTGTCGTCGGTGCCGAGCACGCGGTGGCCCAGGGTGTGGGCGCCGAAGTGCTTCTCGGTCGCCGCCTCGAAGAGGACCCAGTTGGGCTCGTCCTTGTACATGGCGATCTCCTCGAGGATGACGCTCTTCTCGCGGTCGAAGTCGTCCTGTCGGAGGGCGGGGCGGAGCATCTCGGCCAGCAGCTCGGTCGCGGGGCCGAGCTCCTCGGGGATGACCTGGGCGTAGAAGCAGGTCATCTCGTGCGAGGTGAAGGCGTTGTTGCGGGCGCCCATCTCGTCGAAGCGCCGGTTGAGCTCCTCGGCGCTGATCGCCTCCGTGCCCTTGAACATCATGTGCTCGAGGAAGTGGCTCACGCCCATAAGGGGGGTCGCCTCGTCGCGCGCGCCGGTCTTGACGAAGAAACCGCAGGCGGCCGAGTGCGACTCGGGATCGCACTCGGCGATGATGGTGAGGCCGTTGGGGAGGACCGCACGCTCGAAGATCGCTGGCATGGGCCCAGTGTACGCGGGGGATGCTCCGCGGCGGCCGGACCGGCGGGCGGCGGCACGGCCTCAGGGCCCGAGTGCGCCCAGCAGATCCCGCACGACCTCACCGGGCTCGCGGGCCGCGCAGATGCAGCCGGAGACGGCGAGGCCGATCGAGGGGGGCGCCGTCGCCTGGGTGGCTGGTGCGCTGTCGCGCCCGGCGCCCGCGCCGCCCCTCGGCGTGCCGTCCGGCGGCGTGGCGACCCCCAGCACCCGGCGGACGTTGTCCGGCGTGATGCCGCCGATCGCGAGCGCGGGCAGGCGAGCCAGGCCCGGCTCGGCCAGGAACGCCCGGAGGAGATCCAGGCCGCCGCGTCCGGGCGCGGGGGCCTTGGGCCGGCCGCCGGTGCGATCGGGGGTGGAGGTATCGAACATGGGTCCGAGGCCGAGGTAGTCCGCACCCTCGCGGGCGGCGGCGCGCGCATCCTCGATCGTGGCGGCCGTGGCACCGATCAGCAGCTGCGAGCCGGCGAGCCGGCGAACCTCGGCGACCGCCAGATCCTCACTGCCGAGGTGGACGCCGTGGGCTCCGGCCAGGAGCGCGATGTCGGCGCGGTCGTTGACGACCACGGCCGCTTCGCGCCCGCTCCGGCGCGCGATGGCCACGAGCCGGCGCGCCCGGCGGAGCAGCTCGGCATCGTCGAGTTGCTTCTCGCGGAGCTGGAGGCAGTCGGCCCCGGCCGCGAGGGACTGGTGCGCCACGTCATCCCATGGGCGGTGCGTGCAGAGCGCCTCGGTCACGATCACGCACAAGCGCCAGCGGGGGGCGCGTGCCCCCCCCAGGGCCGCACGCAAGCGCCGATCCAGGTCGTACGCCCG
>CAYWOF010000189.1:0-6995 GCA_964459825.1 uncultured Phycisphaeraceae bacterium
CCGCCTGGCCCTCGCCTGCGCCCTGGCCCCCCCCCTCATCCTGGCGATCTTCCTCGCCCGGGACATCATCCGGCCCGGCTCCTTCGGGCGGGCCGGCCCGCGCGATGTGGCCGCGTGGCCCTGGGTGCTCTGGCTGATGGCCGCGTTCCTCGTGCTGGTCGCCCAGTACTTCGGCGGCACGGCCGTGGTGCAGGCCCTGGGCCTCGACACGCCCGGCGGGGGCTCGATGGCGGAGGATGCGGACGTGGCGCGCCGGGCCGCGCCGGCCGCCCTCGCCGGCTACACCTGCGCCATCGCCGCGGGCGCGGTGCTGGCGTTCCTCTTCGGCGCCGGGGTCCCCAACTCCGGACTGCGGGTGCGCATCGGCGATATCCCGCGCGGGCTGGCCTGGGCGATCATGGTCCTGCCGGTGACCATCGGCGCGGCCGTGCTGGGCACCATCGCCTACCGGGCCGTGGCCGGGCACGACCCCGAGCCCATCGCCCACGACACCCTGCGCGAGATCGTCAACAACCGCGAGAGCCAGTGGGCGTGGATCCTCGCCGGGTGCGCCGTGTTCGGCGCCCCCATCGCCGAGGAGCTCGTCTACCGCGCGTTTCTGCAGTCGGCGGTGATCCGGCTGCTCTCGCCCAAGGGCGGCCCGGTGCGCGTCTGGCCGGGCATCTTCATCACGGCGGCCATCTTCACGCTCGTGCACCTGCAGATGGACAGCGGGGCCCACGGGGGCGTGCCGGCGGACCAGTGGCACGCGATGTTCCCCCTCTTCGCGCTGGCCCTGTGCCTGGGAATCGCCTTCGAGCGGACCAAACGCCTGGGTGTGCCCATCGTGCTCCACATGGCCTTCAACGCGGCGAACGTGGCGCTGGCCCTCCAGGGGGCGGGGGCGGAGTAACACCCGGACCCATCGAGCGCCGGCAACACGCACCTCCCCGCGCCGAGACTCCGCCCGATCATGTCGGCACGCGGGTTGGATCGCGCGGTACGCTGGGTTCATGTCCTGGCTCCTGTGGTCCCTCGGAGCCGCCCTCGCCCTGGCCGGGCTCTTCCTGCTTGCCCGCGCGTCCTTCTGGGACCGCGCCCGCGGGCGCCTCCGCTGCCCGAAGTGCTGGTACGACATGGCCGGGACCGCGCCGGGCGCTTCACCCCGTTGCCCGGAGTGCGGACGCGAGGCCGGGGACGAGCGCGACCTGAAGCGCACCCGCCGCCACTGGCGCACCGCCTCGTTCGGGCTCATCCTCGCCCTGCTCGGCCTCGGCGCGGGGCTCACTCCCACCATCCGCCGGGACCCGCTCTCCCTCGTCCCCACGCCCGTTCTCGTGCTCACGCTCAGCTTCTACGACGATGCCGCCGAGCGGGTCTACCAGCGCTCGCGCAACAAGCTCTGGATGCAGCCGCCGACCACCACGCGCTGGGAGCGCCTGCTCATCGCGCGTCACCTGGCGCGCCAGCTCGATCGCGCCCCCGCGCCCCAGGCGGGCCTCGGGAGCACCCCGGTGCGGGGCCTGGGCCTCTCGGCCGCGCTGGCCGCCTGGCGCGCCGACACGCGATTCGCCCTGCTCACGGAGGTCGCCCTCCTGGGGGCCGACGGGCGCCCCGCCGTGCCGGCGCTCGTCCGCGCGCTGGCCGATCCCAACCCCCTCATCCGCACCGAGGCCGCGCGCACGCTCGCCCGGCTCGGCCAGCGCTCGCGCGCGGCCGTCCGCGCCATCGCCCGGATCATCGCCGACCAGGCCGCCGACATCGACCTGCGCCTGGTCGCGCTCGAGTCGCTCGACACCTTCGGGCCCAACGCGAGCCTGGCGATCCCCGCCGTGCTCGATCTCCTCGCCCGCCACGACTCCCCGCTGGTCCGCGCCTCGTGCGCCCTGTCGCTCGGCGCCATCGCCCGGGACCAGCCGCGGGTCATCGAGGCCCTCGCAGGCGAGACCACGCACCCGGACATGACGGTTCGAGCCGCCGCGGCCGACGCCCTGGGACGCCTGGGGCCCCCGGCCCGATCCGCCCTGCCCGCCCTGCGCCGGCTCGCCTCCGACCCGCAGGCGTTCGTCGCGGCCCGCGCCCGCGCCGCGATCGACAGGATCGCCCCTTTCACACGCACCCGCTGAATGCCCGCACGCCGGAACGACGGTCCGTCGCTGGGCGACCGGCAGTCCCCGCGGGCCGACCCGGTCACGATCTCCGGCCTGATGTGTCGGTCATGGCGAGCTTGGTCGGTCCAGCCAAAACCGACAAACTCCATAAACTCGGCACAAACAGGCCCGTGCGCGGTCCTACACTCGGCCCGATGCCCGCCTCCCACCCCCGCATCCTCACCGGCGACACGCCCACCGGACGCCTCCACCTGGGCCACTACGTCGGCTCGCTCGAGAACCGCCTCGCCCTGCAGGACCGCTACGACTGCTACTTCCTGTTGGCCAACATGCACGCCTTCACCACGCGCGCCGACAAGCCCGACGAGATCCGGCGCGACACGATCGAGATCGTCAAGGACTGGCTGGCCGCGGGCATCGACCCGGAGAAGAGCACGATCGTGCTCCAGACCGAGGTGCCCGCCATCGCGGAGCTGACGTGGTTCTTCGCGATGCTCCTGCCCTTCAACCGCGTGATGCGCAACCCGACGCTCAAGACCGAGATCGAGACCAAGGAGCTGGGCGACACCTACAGCTTCGGCTTCCCCATGTACGCCGTGGGCCAGTGCGCCGACATCCTCGCCTTCCGCCCGGTGTACGTCCCCGTGGGCGAGGACCAGGTGGCCCACATCGAGATGTGCCGCGAGGTCGCGCGTCGCTTCGACCAGGTCTACTGCGCCGTCAACCCCAAGACCGAGGATGCCGAGTTCGAGAAGGCCGGCGGCGTCTTCCCCATCCCGCAGGCGCTGGTCGGGCGCATCGGGCGCCTCGTCGGCATCGACGGCGTCCAGAAGATGTCCAAGAGCCTCGGCAACGCGATCTTCCTCAGCGATTCGCACAAGGAGGTCCAGAAGAAGGTCGGGAAGATCTTCACGGGGCGCCAGTCCCCCACCGAGCCCGGCGACACCTCCAATGCCCTCTTCCAGTACGTCGAGGCGTTCATCAAGGATGAGGCCCGCGTGGCGGAGCTCAAGGACCGCTACGCCCGCGGCGCCAATCTCGGCGATGGCCACGTCAAGCAGGAGGTCGCCGAGTGGATCAACCGGCTGCTGGAGCCCATGCGGGCCCGCCGGGCCGAGTTCGAGAAGCCCGGCGGCGATGACACGGTGATCGACATCATCCGCGCGGGCACGCGCCGGGCCAACGCCATCGCCGAGGAGACCCTCGCCCTCGCCAAGCGGGCGATGCGCCTGGACTTCGGCCGGCGCACGCTCGCGTAGCCCGCCGCCCCGGCCGCCCCCGCTGCGGCGCCCCACCCGCCCCCGTACCCTCTCCCCCATGCACGACTTCTGGCACTTCGCCCGGCGGATGCTCCGCTACCGCGCCATGGTCGTGCTGGCCCTGGGCATGGCCGCGATCTCCGCCCTCTCCCTCGGGGCCGGCCTGGTCGGCGTCTACCCCATCCTCAAGGCCATGCTCGGCGAGCACCAGTCCCTTGCCGACATCGTGACCGAGCTCAACGCCCGCCCGCCCCTCGCCGGCGCCATCCCCCAGGCCTGGATCGACGCCCTGCCCACCGGCACCTTCACCGCCGTCGTCTGGATCTTCGCCATCCTCGGCGGGCTCACCGTCTTCGGCGGCGTGACGAACTTCCTGCACGCCTTCCTCTCCCTCACCGTCATCCAGCGCACCATCGCCAACGTCCGGCGCGACGCCTTCCACCGCGTCATCCGCCTGCCCCTGCGCGACATCGTCGCCGGCGGCACCGCCGACAAGGTCAGCCGCATCGTCCACGACGCGGCCACCCTCGAGGCCGGGCTCAACGCGCTGCTCTCCAAGGGCGCGGCCCAGGTGGCCAAGGGGATCGCGTGCTTCGCCGCCGCAATCGTGGTGCTCTGGTGGCTGGCCCTCTCGGCCCTCATCGTCGGCCCGCCGCTCTACATCATCATCCGGCGCCTGGGCAAGCGGATCCGCCGGGCCTCGCGCTCGGCCCTCGCCTCGCAGGCGGGCCTCTACGCCGAGGCCTCCCAGGCCCTCCAGGGCCTGCGCGTGGTGAAGGTCCACACCACCGAGCGCTACGAGGCGGGGCGCTTCCACCGCACGAACAAGGAGGTCATGCGCCAGATGTTCCGCGTGCGCACCGCGCGGGCCCTCTCCAGCCCGGTGGTCGAGGTCCTCTCCCTCTTCGCCCTCGGGTTCCTCTCCATCCTGGCCGTCAAGGCGATCATGGATGGGCGCCTGGACAGCGCCTCGTTCCTGCTGTGCATCGGCGCGCTCTTCGCCGCGGGCGCCTCGGTCAAGCCCCTCTCGGGCCTGCTCAACGACATCCAGGCCTCGGCCGGCGCGGCCCAGCGGATCCGGGAGCTGCTGAGCCTGGCGCCCGAGCCCGGGCACGATCCCAAGCTGCCGCGTCTGGCCCGTCACGCCCGGTCGATCGAGTTCAAGGGCGTGACGCTCACCTATCCGGGCGCCGCCCAGCCCGCCCTCCGGGACATCGACCTGACCGTCCGCTTCGGCGAGCGCCTCGCGATCGTCGGGCCCAACGGCTCGGGCAAGACCACGCTCCTGTCCCTCGTGCCGCGCCTCTTCGACCCCGACGCCGGGAAGGGCGCCGTCCTCATCGACGGGCGCGACATCCGCGAGTGCTCGGTCCGCTCCCTGCGCGACCAGATCGGCGTCGTCACGCAGGAGACGGTGCTCTTCCGCGGCACGATCCGCTCCAACCTCGCCTACGGGGCCGACAACGCGACCGATGCGCGGGTGCGCGAGGCCGCCCGCCGGGCCCGCGCGGCCGAGTTCATCGAGGCCATTCCCGGCGGGTACGACGCCCTCGTCGGCGAGCAGGGATTGACGCTCTCCGGCGGGCAGCGCCAGCGCCTGGCCATCGCCCGCGCCATCCTGCGCGAGCCGGCCATCCTCATCCTCGACGAGGCGACGAGCATGATCGATGCCGACAGCGAGGCCCACATCGCCGAGGCCCTCGCCGAGTTCTCGTCGGGACGCACCTGCCTGATCGTCGCCCACCGCCTGAGCACGGTGAAGAACGCCGACCGCATCGTGGTGATGGATGGCGGGCGGGTCGTGGACCAGGGCACGCACGCGGACCTCCTGGCCCGGTGCCCGACGTACCGCCTCATCGCGCAGAACCAGCTCCTGGGCGAGGGGTGAGAGGGGCCGGCTCGAGCGGAGGGAACGAATCGAGCGGATAGAGCAAATAGAGCGGATCGAGCAGATTGTGCTCGACCCGCTCCATTTGCTCGATCTGCTCCATCTGCTCGATTTGCTCCCTCTGCTCGATCTGCTCCATCTGCCTATCTTCCCCCATGCGCCGCGAGGGCACCGATCCCGACAACGTCCGCATGTCCGATGTCCTGTGCGACTTCTGCCGCACCGAGTGGACCGAGGACCTCCCCATGCTCGAGGGGCACCAGGGGAGCTGCATCTGCGCCAAGTGCCTGAGCGTGGCCTACGCGGCGACGCACACGCCCGCCCCGCCCTCCGCCAGCCCCGTGGACTGCCGCATGTGCCTGGAGAAGCGCGACGATCCGGCGTGGATCAGCCCGGTCGATGAGACGGCGGCCATCTGCCAGCGCTGCGCCGAGCTCGCGGCGGCGAGCCTGGAGAAGGACCCGGACTTCCACTGGCGCCGACCGGGATCCTGAGGCGGCATCATCAGAGGCCCGGGCGCAAGCCCGCCTGCGCGACGGCCGAACCCTGCCGGCGGCTACAGCGACGAGTAGAGTCGTCCTTGGACGTACGGCTCGTCCGGGTTCGTGCCCCCGCTCAGCGCCAGGGCCACCTCCACCCCCAGCACCAGCCGCTCGTAGCCCTCGACGTTCCACGCAACGGTGAGGCGATCGGGGTTGGTGTAGCGGAAGCCGCCGATGTTCAGGTCCTGGTTGTTGTTGTGCGCGATTGTGACGCGCTCGGCGGGCGAGGCCGCCATGTTCTGGAGGGGCTGCCACACTTCCGAGTCGGTCATCTGCCCGAAGAGGACGACGATTGGATCGGTGGTGACGGTCTGATCGCTGTCGTAGACCACGCGCACCCGCAGGATGTTGGCGCGGCTCTCCCGGAGCATCATCCGCTTGGCGGACTTGATCTGCGTGTCCGGATCGGTGATCGTGCTCGCGTCCACCGCCCTGACGCCGAGCGTGGCGTTCGCGTCGATGATGGTGGTCCAGCGTGACGCGAGGCGCACGGGGCTGGTCACGCTGGCCGAGCCGTCGTAGACGAACGTCTGAGAAGCGCCGATCGCCATGTGCCATCTCCCATTGGGGTGCGCGAACGGGGCGTTGAGCCCTACCACTCGGAGTAAAAGCGCCCCTGCACGAAAGGGTCCGGGCCCGAGTCCGTGTGGAGCTGCGCGGCGACCTCGACGCCGAGCACGAGGGTGTCGTAGCCCTCGCAGTTCCAGGCGTGCTTGAGCCGGCCCGGCGTCGTGTGCTTGTAAGCGCCGTTCACGACGTCCTTGTCCAGATCGACGTCGAGCGTTACGCGCCGCGAACCATCCAGGCTCTGAATCGCCTGCCAGATCTCCGTGGCGTCCTGCGTCATGCGCCCGAAGAGCACGACCTTGGGCTCGATCACTTCGGACGCCTCCACATCCTTGTCGTAGACGATGCGCACGCGCAGGATGTTGGCCCGGCTCTCGCGGAGCAGGAGCCGTTTGTCGCTCCCGATTTCGGAGTCCGGGTTCTTGATGTTGTTCGCATCTTGCAGCTCGATGCCCTCCTCACCCGCATCGATGATCGTGGCCCACCGGGAGGCGAGATGGACGGGACTCGTGACGCACCCGGGACGGTCAAAGCTGAAGAACGCGAACGCCTCGATGGTCATCGGGGGCTCCCTGGTGATGCGCACGAGCATCAGTTGGTCGTCATCCGGGCTTGGACGATGGAGACGCCGTCGGTCCCGGAGTAGGAG
>CAYWOF010000190.1:0-6995 GCA_964459825.1 uncultured Phycisphaeraceae bacterium
CGGGCCGAAGGTGGTGCGGGTGGAGGCGCCCGAGGTGATCGAGGCGCCCCGGCCCCGGCGCGGCCCTACGGGCGACGGTCCGCTCCTGCCGTCGCGGGCCCCGCGGAGCGGGGCGGGCGTCTCGACCGGCGGGGGTGAGGATGACCGTGCGCGCAGCCCCCGGCGCGGGCCCACGCCCGGCGCCCGTCGTCCGGCCACGACCGGTGTGCCGGATCGGCGCAAGGGACGGAGCGGGCAGGACTGGCTGGGCGCCCCCACGGGGGTCTTCAGCGAGCAGGACCTGATCGAGCGCGAGGCGCGCCTCATGCGTGCCGGAGGCTTCCTCAAGAAGCGGCGTCAGGACCTGAAGCGCGCGGGGGTGGCGCCGGCCGAGCGTGCGGCCTCGCCGGCCGAGGTCGGCGGGCGGGTGCGCATCGCCAGCCCGTTCACGATCAAGGACCTCTCGGGCGCGACCGGCGTGAAGGGCGCGGACATCGTCAAGAAGCTGTTCCTGCAGGGCGTGCCGGCGACCATCAACTCGGGGATCGACCCGGCCAAGGCGCAGGAGCTGATGATCGACTACAACATCGAGCTGGAGGTGGTCGAGGCCCGGACGGCCGAGGAGGCGGTCAGCGAGGAGTTCGAGAAGCGCGAGACGGTGGAGGAGCGAGCGCGCGGGGCGGTCGTCACCATCCTCGGGCACGTGGACCACGGCAAGACGAGCCTGCTGGACCGCATCCGCAACACGAACGTGGCCGCGGGAGAGGCGGGGGGCATCACGCAGAAGACCAGCGCCTTCCGCGTGCCCGTCAAGGTGGGCGAGGACTCGAAGGAGGTCGTGTTCCTGGACACGCCGGGTCACGAGGCGTTCACCTCGATGCGGGCGCGGGGCGCGACGATGACGGACGTCGTGGTGCTGGTGGTATCGGCCCCGGAGGGGGTGATGCCCCAGACGGTGGAGAGCATCAACCACGCCCGGGCGGCGCAGGTGCCGATCGTGGTGGCGCTCAACAAGATCGACCGTCCCGACGCGACCGAGGGGGCCATCCAGAAGACGCTGGGCCAGCTGGCCGAGCAGGGGCTCAACCCCGTCGAGTGGGGCGGCGAGACGGAGGTCGTCCGCACGAGCGCGACGACGGGCCAGGGCATCCAGGACCTCCTGGAGGTGCTCGACTACCAGTCGCAGCTGCTGGACCTCAAGGCCGACTTCGGCGGCCCGGCGCGCGGGACGGTCGTGGAGGGTCGGACCGAGGAGGGGCGCGGCGCCGTGGCCAACCTGCTGGTGCAGGACGGCGTGCTGCGGCTGGGCGACTTCCTGGTCGCCGGGCGGTCGTTCGGGCGCGTGCGTGATATCACGGACGATCGCGGCGAGCGTCTCAAGGAGGCGCGCCCGCCCATGCCGGTGCAGGTCTCGGGGCTGGACGAGATCCCCGACGCGGGCGACCGGTTCTTCGTGGTGGACTCGCTGCGCAAGGCGCAGGACGCCGCGGAGCAGCGGCGCCACCGGGAGCGCGAGGCGCAGCTGGCCCAGCCGAAGGTCACGCTCGATTCGCTGCTCGGGCAGATCGCCGAGGGCGAGACCAAGTCGATCCGCATCGTGCTCAAGGCCGACGCGCAGGGGGCGGTGGACGTGCTGCGCCACGAGTGCGAGAAGATCGTCGCCGACGAGGTGAAGGTCAAGGTGCTGCACGCGGCCGTGGGGGGCATCACCGAGAGCGACGTGCTCCTGGCCGACGCCTCGAGGGCGGTCGTGATCGGGTTCAACGTGATCCCGTCGGGCAAGGCCCGTCAGCTGGCGGAGGCCAAGGGCGTCGAGATCCGGACCTACCAGGTGATCTACGACATCACCGACGACCTCAAGAAGGCGGCCGTGGGGTTGCTGGCCCCGGAGCTGCGCCAGGAGGTCCTCGGGCACGCGGAGGTCCGCCAGGTCTTCAGGATCACCAAGGTCGGCTCGGTGGCGGGGTGCTACGTCACGGACGGCGTGGTGCAGCGGGACGCGCTCGTCCGCGTCACGCGCGGCGGCATCGTCGTCGAGAACGACCGGGTGCTCGAGCAGCTCAAGCGATTCAAGGACGACGCCAAGGAGGTCCGCGCGGGCATGGAGTGCGGCATGAAGATCGTGGGCTACGACGACATCAAGGAGGGCGACGTCCTGGAGTGCTACAAGCGGGTGGAGGTCCGGCGCACCGTCTGAGCGCCCCGCGTCGCGGGCGGGCGGGGATCGGGTACCCATGGTGATCGGCGTGCTGAAGTTCGAGCTGCTCGTCCACGGCAGCGAGTCCCTCAAGGACAAGCGCCGTGTCGTGCGCTCCATCAAGGACCGGCTCCACCGCGAGCACCAGGTCAGCGTGGCCGAGATCGGGCTGCTCGATCGTGCGGACGTGGCGGTTCTGGGCCTGGCCTGCGTGGCCCGGGACGGGGCCAGGGCCGGCGCGGTGCTCGACGCGATCACGGGCAAGCTGCGGGCCCTGACCGACGCGGAGCTGGGCGAGACCCACCGATCGATGCTCCACACGCCGGGCGATGACGACGAGGCCCCCGAGGGCGTGGCCGATGAGGCGGCCCTTGCCCGCGAGCTGCTCGAGCACTTCGAGGCGGATCCGGAGCACGGGTCATGAGCCGTCGTACCGAGCAGGTGTCCTCCGTCCTGCGCGAGGAGATCCAGCGCGTGCTGGACCGGGGGCTCAACGACCCGCGCGTCGGGGGGCTGCTCACGGTGACGTCCGTGCGCGTGGCGCCCGACTTCAAGAGCGCGGTCGTGCGCGTCTCCGTCATGCCGGAGGACCGCCAGGAGCTCGCCCTGCACGGCCTGCGCAGCGCCGCGGGCCACGTGCGGAGCCAGGTCGGTCGGCGCCTCCCCGGACGCCAGGTCCCGGCGCTGGGTTTCGAGCTCGACGAGAGCCTCAAGAAGCAGGCGAGGGTCTTCCAGGCCATCTCGGAGGCGGCGCGCGCGTCGGGCGCGGAGGGTGGGGCCCGGCCGTGAGCACCTCCGACCCTGCCAAGAAGCTGGCCACGCTCCTCCACCGATTGCGGTCGCGCCACGCCGGTTGCACGCTCCAGTCGCTGGAGGCTCCGCCCAATCCCGGGGGGGATGCCATCGTCGAGCAGCTCCTGCTCGCCTTTCTGGCGTGGGAGTCGTGCGGCACGCGCGCGGCCGCGTCCCTGAAACGCCTGCACTCGGTCGTGGTGGATTACAACGAGCTGCGGGTGTGTCTGCCCGACGAGATCGCCGAGGCGTGCGGGGACCGGGACCCGCGGGCCCTCGAGCGGGGCGCGCGGATGAAGGCGGCGCTCAACGATCTGTACCGGCGCGAGCACGGTGTGACCCTCGCCCCGCTGGCGGCCCTGCCCAAGCGCGACGCACGGCTGTACCTGGAGTCGCTCGAGGGAGTTCCCTCCTACGTGGCGGCGCGGGTGCTGCTCGTGAGCCTGGGGGGCCACGCGTTCCCGGTGGACGTGCGGATCCACGCGGCGCTCTGCGGGGCGGGCGGCCTCCCCGAAGGCCTGGACCCGGAGGGGGCCGGGGCGTGGCTGGAGCGTCACTTCCGCGCCGGCGAGGCCGGGGAGGCCTTCGCCCTGGTCGAGGCCTGGGTGGGCGAGACCGCCACGACCAAGGAACGCCGCACCGCCACCCGGGCGCGCGCCGCCCGTCCTTCCAAGCGCCAGGGCAAAGCATGAGCAGATCCTCGGGGCGATCGTGCATCGGCTGGGGCGCGCCTGCCCGATTCCTCGGGGTCATCGCGGTGGGGTTGGTGCTGGCGTCCTGCGCCCTCCCGGAAAAGGGCGCGGCCGACGGGACGCGCCCGGAGAACCGGCACGCCGCGCTGGTGCCGCTCGAACGACTGGCGGAGGAGCAGCGGCGGCGGCCGGAGCCGGTCGCCCGGGATGCGCCGCTGCCCCCCGGTGTGGACGGGGCCGCGATCGAGGAGATCGCGCGCGAGGGGGAGGCCTGGGCCCGAGCCACGCGCCCGCTGGATGAAGTGCTCGCCGAGCTGGCCGGTCCGGCCTCGGTTTCGGGGGCGCCGCGCGAACCGGCGGACCCGGACAACGCGTTGCGCCGGTACGTGCTCGGGCGCCAGAGACTGCTGGCCGGCGATGCGACGGGCGCCGTGGAGGATCTGAGCGCCTCCACGCGCCTCGATCCCAACGCGCCCGAGCCCTGGCGCGAGCTGGGCGAGGCGCAGCTGGCCCTGGGCCTTCCCGCGCGGGCGGTCGCGGCGTTCCAGCAGGCGGCCGCGCGGGGGTTGCGCGATCCGCGCGCCGACGAGATGATCGGGCGCGTCCAGCTCGAGCGCGGCGAGCACGCGGGGGCGGCGGCGGCGCTCGCCCGGGCGGCGCTGGCCGATCCGTTCCGGACCGATCCGATGCTCCCGCGCCTGATCCACGCCGAGCTCGGGCAGGCCCTGCGCGGGCTCGGGCATGAGGGCGCCGCGCGCGAATCGCTGCTCCGGGCCCTCGGGGAGGCGGATCGGCCGGCGCCGGGGCCCACGCGGTATGGCCAGGAAGCCCAGGCCCTGTTTCGGCGCCAGGGAGAGCTCTGGCAGCAGGCGGGGGACGCGGCCTGCCGCCTGGGGCGGTACGACGACGCCATCGAGGACTATCGGCGCGCGAGCGCGGCCCCCACGCTCGATGTGATCGACCTGGCGCCGCGCCTGACGCACGCGGCGGCGCGCGCCGGGCGCCCCGCGGAGGCGGCGCTCTTCCTGCTCGGGCGCGTGATCGAGACCCCCGCGGGCATGCGATCGGGCGACCTGGCGCAGCTCCGGTACCTCGCCCGGACCACCTCCCTGGGGCCGCCGATCGTGAGGGCGCTGCGGGAGCACGCCTCCAGCCTGCCCGCGCCACTGGCCCCCAGCGTCGCGAGCAGTCTGGCGCGGGCCCGGGCGATCGTGCAGGACGACTCGGCGGCCGTGCGGATGCTCGAGGAGCATCTGGCCGCCTCACCCTCGGACGCGGCCAGCCTGCGTCACCTGCTCGCGTCGTTCGCCGAGGCGCGGGGCGCCGCGGCCGGCGCGGGACGGCTTGCGGCCCGGCACCCCATCGAGGCCGCGGGCATCGCCGATGCGCTGGTGCGCACGCGGCCCGATCTGGAGTCGGTGGTGGAGTCGCTGGGAGACCAGGGCCCGGCCGGGCTGCTGGTGCAGTCCATCGTGAACGCGCGCCTGGGACGGAGGGACGCGGCGGGGGCGGCGCTGGACCGGGTGTCGGGGGCGCCGGAACTCCGTGCGGCCCATGCGCTCGCCACCGTGAAGGTCGCGGTGGAGACGGGGCAATGGGACCGGGTGGCTCAGAGCCTGACGGCGCTGTCGGTGCTGGACGACCCGACCGGGCACCGTGCGGCCGCTCGAGCGTTCGAGCTCGCCCAGCGACCCGAGGCCGCATTGGGACTCATCCACGTCAACCTCGAGGCGACCGGCGGGATCGACACGGCGATGCTCCTGGAGGACACCCTTCTGGGCGCGCGCGCCGCGGAGCGCCTCGGACTCGGCGAGGAGGCGTCGGCGCTGGCCCATCGGGCGCTCGAGATCGACCCCTACGAGGACCGGGCGTTCGCGGTGCTCGTGCGCGTGCACGGCGCCGGGGGCAGCGTCGCGGACCAGGACCGGTTCGGCGAGGCGGTCCGCGAGTTCCGCGAGCGGATCCCGGACAGCCCGGAGCTGGCGTTGCTGCGGGCGCAGGAGTTCGTGGCCCGGTCGCTGGATGCGCAGGCCGAGCGTGAACTGGTCGATGGTCATCGGGCCGACCCCGCCGACCCCCGGGTGGTCGATCTGCTCGCGGGGGTGTGCGAGCGGGCCGCGCAGCGAAAGGAGGAGGCGGCCGTGGCCCGGGGGCTGGCCTGGCTGGAGGCGCAGGGCGCGTCCCGCCCGCTGGCTCCCGAGCTGGCGGTGGCCCGGGCGCGAGTGCTGGAGGCCGACGGGCGCGTCGACGAGGCGGAGAAGCTCTTGCGGGACCGGCTGGAGCTGGGCGCGGCGCCGATGGTCTCGCGCCGGCTCGAGTCGCTCCTGCGCGCCCGCACGCGCGAGAGCGAGGCCAACGAGATGGCGTTGGCCCGACTCTCGGGCGTGCTCGGTCCCGGTGAAGCGATCGAGCGGGCGGAGGTTCTCATGAGCCTCGGCCGGCTCAACGAGGCGGGCGACGCGGTGCGATCCGGGCTGGCCGATGGCGTGTTCCTGGACGCCGAACAGGTCACCCAGGTGCTGCTCGTGGCGGCCCGGCTGGTGCAGACGGCCATGCAGGCGCCGAGTCCGGACGCCGCCGCGTCGGGTGAGCTGGCGTTGTGGCTGCTCGATGCGCTCGTGGCCCGTCGGGTCAGGTTCGCGCCGGGCCTGCACGAGGCCCGGCTGGCGCTGCTGGCCCGGTCGGCGGGCGTCGGCATGGAGCGGGTGCTCGCCGCGGCCCGCGAGGCGGCGGGGCAGATGGACGCGTCGGAGTCCACGCCGTACGTGCTCGCCTCCCGGCAGCTCATCGCCGCCGGACGGGGCGAAGAAGCCCTGGCCCTGGTGACGCGTGCCGCGATGGAGGCCTCCCCGCCCAGCCTCGATCTGTACGCCGAGTGGGTTCTGGCGGCGGGGCGCGCGGGGGATGGCGCGCAGGCCCGGCGTGTGATCGAGGCCTGCGTGGCGGACGGGATCGCCCTCGAGCTGCTCGAGCGCCTGCAGCGTGACTTCGCCCTGGAGGGCCCGCTGACGCGTGATCCGCGCGCGGAGCTGGCCTACATCGTCGCGAGCGTCGCCACGTCCGTGGAGCGCGATGAGGTCGGCGCCGCGGCGTACGGCCTGGCGCTGGAGTACGACCCCGAGCATCCCCTGGCCAACAACGACCTCGGCTACTACCTCGCGGACCGGGGCCTGGAACTGGAGCGGGCCGAGCGCCTGCTCGAGACGGCGTTCCGCGGCCTGCCCGACAACATCAACGTTCTCGACTCGCTCGGGTGGGTGCGGTACAAGCGGGACCGGCTCCACGACGAGGTGGACCCGGCCACGGGCGAGCGCGGCGCCCTCGGAGCGGTCACG
>CAYWOF010000191.1:0-654 GCA_964459825.1 uncultured Phycisphaeraceae bacterium
GCTTCCCTTGAGGCTCGGATGGTCTGATATCACCCCATCAGCCGGATCGCCGCCGCCAGCAGCATGAACGTCAGCACGGTGCGCACCGCCGCGACCGGCAGCCGGTGCGTCAGCTTCGCCCCCAGCAGTGCCCCCAGCACCGCCGTCGGCGCCATGAGCGCGGCGTACAACGCCGCATCGCGCGCCGACTCGCCCCGCTGCGCCAGCGTCGCCACCTTCGTCGTCGCCCCGAAGATCGACGTGATGCACACGACCGCCGAGCTCGTCGCGATCGCGTTCTTCAGGCGCATGTTGCACACCAGCTGCAGCAGCGGCACCATCAGGATCCCGCCGCCCAGCCCCAGCAGGCCCCCCACCAGCCCCGTCGCCGTCCCGCTGGCGGCCAGGCGCATCGTCCCGCCGCGCTCGATCCGCCCGTGCCCGCTCGCGGCCCGCCGGCGCGGCTGGATGATCCGGCGCACGTTCCACAGGCAGTAAAGAACCAGGAACACCGCCAGCGCCCGGCGCAGCGCATCGCCATCCACCCGGTTCGAGAGCAGCACCCCCACCAGGCTCGCCCTCGCCGCCGTTCCCCCCGGGCACTACGAGCTCGTGGCGCTGCCGTTGAGGCTCGTGGGATTCGATGCGAGCCCGGTTCGCGCTGTGCTGCTGCCG
>CAYWOF010000191.1:664-6945 GCA_964459825.1 uncultured Phycisphaeraceae bacterium
GTCGACGGCACCACGGGGCGGGTGGTGATCCACGACGACGACTCCGGACCGGCCGGACCGAGCGCTACGGACGCCGGGATGCGGTGACCTGGGGATCGAGCGCCGCCACGACCTCGCCGGTTCCGCGTTGTGCGGCCAGCAGCCGGACGTACGCCCTCGTGCCGGGCTGGGTCGGGTGCTGGATGGTCGCTTCGATCAACCCGCCGCAAAGGCCGATGGGAGGCGAACTCGGGGCGGCCAGAAGCACCGCCCGCGCCGCATCACGCCCGCCGGCGCGCGCGTACAGCGGGAGGCGGCTGGTCGGGAGGCGGAGCGCGGGGCCGGCGGTGAAGTCCGGCATTCGCGTGGGCCCGTTCTCGTCCCAGCCGAGGTAGAGGCCCCGGTCCAGCAGGAGTCCCAGCAGGGGGGGGCGACGGACCACCCGTCGCACCATGCCGGCGAGCAGGCGGTTGCGCCCGCTGGACTGCCCGAACGCGATGAAGGCGATGTAGCCGCGCATGGCGCGCTCGTCGTAGGGCTGGTCCTCGCGGCGCTCGCCCCGCCGGAGCGCTTCCTGGATCCGGAGTTCCTCCGCGGCCGCCTCGTACGGGCCGCAGTTGAGGATCATCGTCGGAACCGTGCCCGACGAGACCTGGAGCAGCCGCCCCTGTTCGTCGTACAGGTGCATCCGCGTCCGGCAGGTGGGGGACTGGAGGGTGACCGGCCCGTTGTCGGTGCGCGTCGTCACGGTGAACACGCGCGACGAGTTGGGCGGGCCCACGAGCTCGGTGAGCAGGTAGAGCGTGGAGTCACGTCCCGCCTGCGTGACGCGGATGCCCAGGAGCACGCGGTCGCCGAGGCGCCAGGGGCCGGGCTCCGGGTCGATCTCGAACCCCTCGAGGATGGTGGCGCCCGCGGGGAACCAGAGCTCCGGCTCCGGCGGGGAGGGGGCCTCGACCCTGATCCGCGGCCCGATCCCGCAGCCCGCGAGGGCGCCCGCGGCGAGGAGCGTCAGCACGATGGCGACGATCGATCGGGTCATCCCCTCACCTCGGCGATGACCTTGATCTCGAAGTGGATGGGGGTCCTGCCCCCGGTGGGCAGGGCGGAGACCTCGACGGTGGTGCGGGTGGGCTGGCCCTGGCCGTGGGGTCCGGGCGGAAAGAACTCGGCGTAGACGCGGTTGTAGACGGCCCAGTCGCGTTCCAGGTCCGTCAGGAAGCACGTGCAATCGACGATGCTCTCCCACCGGGCGCCCGCCTCTTCCAGGACCAGGCGGATGTTCTCGAAACACGAACGCATCTCCGCCTCGATGTCGTAGTCGATCAGGCGGCCCGCCGCGTCCACGCGCGAGCCGGGGATCTCCCGGCTCCCCCGCTGGCGCGGGCCGATGCCCGAGAGGAAGAGGAGGTTCCCCGCGCGGCGCGCGTGGGGGTACGGTCCAACCGGTTCGGCAGCCTTGGTGGATCGGATGCTCTCGCTCATGGCCTCGCGCACACATTCTTGGGTTCGGTGAAGAAGCGGAGGGCCTCGGTCCCGCCCTCCCGTCCAACCCCCGACTGCCGGACGCCGCCGAAGGGCGTCCGGAGGTCACGTACGAGCCAGCAGTTGACCCACACGATTCCGGCCTCGATCCGATCGGCCATCCGCAGCGCCCGCCCGGCATCGCCGGAGAAGACGGTCGCCGCCAGCCCGTAGGGTGTGCCGTTGGCCAGGGCCAGGGCGTGCGCCTCATCGCGGAACGGCTGGATCGTGACGACGGGTCCGAAGATCTCCTCCTGCTCGACCCGGCACCCGGGGTCCAGCCCGGATATGACCGTCGGCGGATAGAAGCAACCGGCGCGGCAGCGATCCGGAAGCGCCGAGGGCGGCACGGGCGCGCCCCCGCAGTGGATGGTCCCGCCCAGCTCTCGAGCCAGGCGGACGTACGACTCCACCTTGTCGAGGTGGGCCCGGCTGACGAGGGCGCCCTGCTCGGTCGACGGGTCGAGCGGGTCGCCGATACGGAGCGCCCCGGCCCGCTCCACCAGCCGGTCGCGCACGCGCGACAGGACGGGCTCGTGGACGAGCAGGCGCGAGCCGCAGAGGCAGATCTGACCCTGGTTGCTGAAGCCCGCCCGGGCCGCGGTCGCCACGGCCTGTTCGAGGTCCGCATCGTCGAAGATGACGAACGGGTTCTTCCCGCCGAGCTCGAGCGACACCCGCTTGAGCAACTGGCCGCAGGTCTGACCGATCCAGCGGCCGACGGCGGTGGATCCCGTGAACGAGATGGTGGGCACTTCCGGGTGGGAGACGAGGGCCGAGCCCGCCCCCGTGCCGCGCCCGTGGACGATGTTGAGCACGCCGGGCGGCAGCCCCGCCTCGATCGACAGCTCCGCGAGCAGGCTCGCGGTCGTCGGCGTGAGCTCGCTGGGCTTGGCGATGACGGTGTTGCCGGTCGCGAGGGCGGGCGCCACCTTCCAGGAGAGCAGGTAGAGCGGCAGATTCCAGGGCGAGATGAGACCGGCGACGCCGCGCGCCCGGCGCAGCGTGTAGTTCAGCGCCCGGTGGGACGGGGCCGGGGCGCGGGGCCCGTCCGGCGGCGCGGGAGCCGGGCTCTCGGTCTCGTAGAACTCGCCGGCCCCGCCGGGGCCGGGGCCGTGAAGGACCGCCGTCGCGAAGAACCGGAAGTTGGCCGCGGCCCGCGGGATGTCCAAGGCGCGGGAGAGGGCGATGGGCTTGCCCGAGTCCGTGGTCTCGGCGAGGGCGAGGCGTTCGAGATTCGCTTCGATGAGGTCGGCCAGGCGGAGGAGAAGGCGTGATCGACCCTCGGCGCCCAGGGAGGCCCAGGCGGGGAACGCGGCCCTCGCCGCGCCCACCGCCTCGTCCACATCGGACCCGTTCGAATCCGCGACGCGCCCCAGCGGCCCGCCGGTGGCCGGCTCGACGCGATCGAGCCATCGATCCGAGCGGGGCGCCGTGAAGCGCCCGCCGATGAAGTTCAGAACCTGCGTGTGCGGGGTCGCGCCCACGGCGCCATGGTAGCGGAGCGGGACGCTCCTCCGAGCCCGGCCGTCAGAGCGATTGCGTCCGTCCCCCATCGACGGGCAGGTTGATGCCGTTGATGTACGCCGCGGCGGGCGAGGCCAGGAAGGCCACGGCCGCGCCGATCTCCTCGGGGCGCCCGAGGCGCCCCGCGGGGATGGAGGCGATGGTCTCGGCCCGGATGGCATCGACGGGCTTGCCGGTCCTGGCGCTCCGGGCGCTGAAGAGCTGGGCCAGGCGCTCCGTGTCGGTGTACCCGGGGAGCACGTTGTTGACCGTGATCCCGAAGGGACCCAGCTCCTGCGAGAGGGTCTTGGCCCAGTTGGCGACGGCGGCGCGCACGGCGTTCGAGAGTCCCAGGTTGGGGATGGGCTGTTTCACGCTGGTCGAGGTGATGTTGACGATGCGCCCGTATCGGGCCTCCTTCATTCCCGGCACGACGGCCTGCACGAGGAGGTGGGCCGTGACGAGCAACGACCGGAAGGCGGCTTCCAGCTGGGCGGGCGTCGCGTCGAGCATCGGCCCGGACGGAGGGCCGCCCGTGTTGGTCACGAGGATGTGCACGGGAAGGGAGCGTGCGAGCGCGGTCGCCCCCAGCGCCGCGGGATCGGCCAGGTCGGCCACGAGGATGGCGTGGCGCTGGGCGTGCGGGCGCGGCAGGGCGCTTTCGACGGCGTTCAGGCGGGCCTCGTCGCGGGCGCACAGGGTGACCTCAGCGCCCAGAGCGGCCAGCTCCATGGCCGCGGCCCGCCCGATGCCCTGAGTCGAGCCGCACACCAGAGCCCGTTTGCCGGTCAGCGACAGGTCCATGGCGGGAGGGTAGCCGGGGCGTCACGCCGGACGAGGGGCCCCGCACCCGGATCGCGTTCAACTGGTACGTTATAGCGGTTCGTGATCCCCTCACTTCCCGGAGCCGCCATGACTGTGGAACGCCTGTTCGTCGTGCTCGTGTCGATGGGTATTGGGTCGTCGGGCCAGGCCGCCCCGCCGCAGGGGTACTACCGCCAGCCGGCGATCCATGGGGACACCATCGTCTTCGTCGCCGAGGGGGACCTCTGGAAGGTGACCGCGGCCGGGGGTGTGGCGACGCGGTTGACGACGCATCACGGGGATGAGACCTCACCGGCCATCTCACCGGACGGGCGGATCGTGGCCTTCAGCGCCCAGTACGAGGGCCCGACGGAGGTCTACACCATGTCGCTCTCGGGCGGTCCCCCGACGCGTCGGACGTTCGAGGGCGGCCCGGCGGGCACGGTCGGGTTTGCGCGGGGCGACGTCGGGGAGGCCCATAGGCTGATCTACGCGACCGCGCGGTACTCGACCCTGCCGGCCACGCAGCTGCTCACGATCGACCTGGCCACGGGCGCCCAGCAGCCCCTGCCGCTGTACCAGGCCAGCGATGGGGTCTACGACGATCTCGGCGCGACGCTGTACTTCGTGCGCTTCCAGTTCCAGGGGAGCCAGACCAAGCGGTACAAGGGGGGCACGATCCAGCAGCTCTGGAAGTGGACGGGCGGGACCGCCGAGGCCACGCCCCTGACGGCGGACTACCCGGGCACCAGCCGGGAGCCGATGTGGTTCAAGGGACGGGTGTACTTTGCCTCGGACCGCGACGGGACCATGAACATCTGGTCGATCGCGCCCGACGGGGCGGACGCGCGCCAGCACACGCACCACGCGGGATGGGATGTGCTCGGGCCGTCGCTCACAGCCGAGGGCGGCGGGCGCATCGCCTACCAGCTCGGGGCGGACCTGCGCCTCCTGGAGCTCTCCAGCGGCGAGGATCGCCTGGTGCCGATCACGCTGGACTCGGATTTCGATCAGATGCGCGAGCGCTGGGTCGAGAAGCCGATGGAGTGGGTGACGAGCGCCCACGTGTCGCCGGACGGCGATCGGGTGGTGCTGACCGCGCGCGGGGCGGTCTTCGTGGCGCCCCACCGGCAGGGGCGGCTGGTGGAGGTCGCCCCGGATTCGGGCGTGCGGGCGCGCGATGCGCGGTTCATGCCCGATGGCAAGAGCCTGCTCGTGATGACGGACCAGTCCGGTGAGGTGGAGTTCTGGACGATGCCGGCCAACGGGGTCGGCAAGCCGGAGCAGCTGTCCAGCGACGGGACGGTGCTGCGCTGGCAGGGTGTGCCCTCGCCGGATGGCAAGCTGATCGCGCACACGGACAAGAACCAGCGGTTGTGGGTCCTGGATGTCGGCCAGAAGACGTCGAAGCTCATCGAGGAGTCCGCCATCGGCGACCTGGACGAGCTGGCGTGGTCGGGCGACAGCCGGTGGCTGGCGTACGTCTCGCCCGCGCCGAACACCTACCGCGTCGTGAAGCTCTACAACGCGGGCGATGGGAGCGTGACGCCGATCACCACCGACCGGTTCGACAGCTACAGCCCGGCGTGGAGCCGGGACGGGAAGTGGATCTACCTGCTCTCGGACCGGAATCTGGAGTCGCTGGTGAGCAGCCCGTGGGGCCCGCTCCAGCCCGAGCCGTACTTCGACCGCCTGACGCGCATCTACCACATCCCGCTCCAGGCGGGCCTGCGCTCGCCGTTCGCGCCCAGGGACGAGCTGGCGGCCGAGGAGAAGAAGGTAGAGACGGACGACAAGGCCAACGGGGACAAGGGCCCGAAGCCGGACAGGGAGAACGCGGGCGGCGCCGGGCAGCCCGGAGCGGAACAACCGGACGCGCCCGAGAAGCCCGAGGAGAAGGGCGCGGCCAAGAAGGTCCCGGAGGTGGTGATCGAGCCGGCGGGGATCGCCGAGCGTCTGCTCCCGGTGCCGGTGCCCGAGGGGAACTACGCCTCCCTCTCGACCACCGAGAAGACTCTGCTCTGGATCGCGCGCGACTCCGGGCCCAATCCGAAGCGTCACCTCCAGGCGGTCCAGATCACCAACGAGGACCCCCAGCCCAAGACGATCGTCCCCGACGTGTCCGGGTACGAGGTGTCCCTCGACGGCAAGAAGGCGATGGTGCGCAAGGGCGACGCCGTGCACATCATCGACGCCGGCGCCACGAGCGCCGTGGATCTCGACAAGAAGAACGTCGAGCTCTCCGGGTGGCGGCTCTCGGTGATCCCGCGCGACGAGTGGCGCCAGATGTTCGTGGAGGCGTGGCGCCTGGAGCGGGACTACTTCTACGACCCGCGCATGCACGGCGTGGATTGGCCGGCCATGCGCGCCAGGTACGAGCCGCTCGTGGACCGCGTCACCACCCGCGCGGAGCTGTCCGACCTCATCGCCCAGATGGTCGCGGAGCTCTCGGCCCTGCACATCTTCGT
>CAYWOF010000192.1:0-6886 GCA_964459825.1 uncultured Phycisphaeraceae bacterium
CCTCCCGCCCCCCGTCGCCTCCCCGGCCGCGCCCGGCGCGCCGGGAAGGGGCGGGACCGCGGGCGCGGGGCGCGCGCGGGCGCGCGCCGGGTTCGTGGTGCTCAGCCGCGGACGCCATGCGCCGACGATCCGGACCCTGTTCAGGCTGCTGTGCCGCGAGCGGATGAGGCGCGTCTACCCCAGCTTCCCCATGTCGCACGTGTTCGACCTGCCCGAGGTGCTGGCGGAGATCGACGCGTTCCGGGCGGCGCTGGCCGAGCGGTTCATCACGTTCGACCCCGGGGATGTGGACGAGAAGCTGCTGCTGGAGCGGGCGATCGCGGCGGCACGCGAGGGGAAGGAGTTCCTGGAGGTCGAGCCGCACGTGTTCGGCGGGAGCATGGGGGGGAGTACGAATGGAGACACTGACCCTGCTGCAAAGCCAGCCGGGTCAGTGGCCCAGGCCGCGCGCATCGTCCGGAGGGGCGGTGCAACCGTGCGGGTCCGCGAGGTGCTGGACATCGCGGGGGACATCGACGGGCAGATCTACATGCGGGACTTCAAGCTCATCGACCAGTCCGACATGATCGTGAGCTACATCCCCGAGCTGCCCGGGGGGATCCCGGCGCTCTCGAGCGGGGTCGAGCGCGAGCTGCACCACGCCTTCGAGCACACCAAGGAGGTGTACGTGGTGTGGAAGCCGAAAAAGACGCCCAGCCCGTTCATCACCGAGACGGCGACGCGGATCTTCGGGAGCACGGAGGAGGCCATCGCGTACTTCGAGAGCAAGGGGATGGTGGGAGAGCGGAACCTCTTCGGGCAGTTGGGGGGGGGCAACGGGGGGGGGGGCGGGGGGGGCGGAGGCACGGGCATGAGGGCGTTCGCGCAGGCGCTGGACCTCAACGACGATCCGGAGGGGATCGCCGCGTACATCGAGCACCACCGGGCGGTGTGGCCGGAGGTCGTGGCGGGGCTGCGGGCGATCGGCATCGAGCGGATGCGGATCTTCCGGGTGGGGACCCGCCTGTTCATGTACTTCGAGGCGCCCGACACGTTCGACCCGGCGCGGGACTTCCAGACGTACACGAGCTCGGCGCGGACGCGGGAGTGGGATGCGCTGATGCGCCGGTTCCAGCGGCGGATACCGGGGGCGCCGGCGGGAGGCTGGTGGACGCCGATGGAGTGCGTGTTCGACCTCGAGACGGCGTGAGAAACCCAGTTTGGGCGGAGGGAGGCGTGTGCTACGCTGTGGGCTCGCGCGACGGAGGGGTCCATCGCGCATCGGAGCCCCGCACCATGACCCCCCGTCGCCGCCGTTGTGCATGGATCACCGGACTGCTGGCGTTGATCGGCGTCACGAGCACGGCCCGGGCGGGCGAGCCGAGCGCGGCCGCCCAGCCCGGCGTCGAGCTCCGGGCGCCGGCCGTCGCCCCCGACCCGCGCCTGGACTGGTGGCGCGAGGCCCGCTTCGGGATGTTCATCCACTGGGGCGTGTACTCGGTGCCCGCGACGATCAAGCGCCCCGACGGCTCGACGGGCACGGCCGAGTGGCACCTGCTGGGGCACCAGGTGCAGGTGGCGGACTACGAGAAGTTCGCGCCGCGCTTCAACCCCGTGAGGTTCGACGCCGCGGAGTGGGTGCGGATCGCGAAGGACGCGGGGATGAAGTACATCGTGATCACGTCCAAGCACCACGACGGCTTCTGCATGTACGACTCGAAGCTGACGGACTGGACGATCACGAAGGCCACGCCGTTCAAGCGCGACCCCTTGAAGGAGCTGGCGGACGAGTGCGCCCGGCAGGGGGTGCGTCTCGGGTTCTACTACTCGATCATGGACTGGCACCACCCGGACTATCTGCCCCGCCGGGCGTGGGAGAAGGGCCAGCCGCCGGCGGAGCAGGCGGACTTCGCGCGGTACGTCGAGTACATGAAGGGGCAGCTCGAGGAGCTGGTGGGCGGGCGGTACGGGAAGGTCGCCGTGCTCTGGTTCGATGGCGAGTGGGAGGAGACCTGGAACGCCGAGCTGGGGTGGGACCTGTACCGATACGTCCGCTCGCTCGATCCCGACATCATCGTCAACAACCGCGTGGGCAAGGGACGGGGCGGGATGGCGGGATTGACGGCGGAGGGGAACTTCGCGGGCGACTTCGGCACGCCGGAGCAGGAGATCCCCAACACCGGGCTGCCCGGCGTGGACTGGGAGTCGTGCATGACCATGAACGACACCTGGGGCTACGCGACGGATGACCACAACTGGAAGTCGGCGACCACGCTCATCCGCAACCTGTGCGACACGGCGGGGAAGGGCGGGAACTTCCTGCTCAACGTCGGGCCGACGGCCGAGGGGCTCATCCCGGCCGAGTCGGTCGAGCGGCTGGCGGCGATGGGGCGGTGGGTGCGGGCCAACGGCGAGGCGGTCCACGGCACGCACGCCGGGCCGTGGCGCCGCGTGCCGTTCAACGGGCGGATCAGCGTCAAGGGCGAGAAGCTGTACCTCCACGTGTTCGAGTGGCCGCGCGGGCAGGATGGCGCGCCGACCGAACTGGTCTTCCCGGGGCTCCGGACGGAGATCCGCGCGGCCCGGGTGCCGGCGACGGGGCAGACGCTCTCGGCCATCGGCTGGATGGAGGGGGCGGTGCCGATGGTGCTCGTCGAGCCGCCGGACAAGCTCGACGAGGCCGCGACGGTGGTCGAGCTGGACCTGGCCGGGCCGGTGGCGGTGGTGGAGCGGGCGCCGGCGTTCGCGCCCGACGAGAAGGGGGTGGTGACGCTCCGGGCCGCGGACGCCGAGGTGGTCGGCACCAGCGCGCGCTACGAGAGCGGGGAGCGGCGCGACTGCATCGGGTTCTGGACCAACGCGGGCGACCACCCGGTGTGGGTCGTCGAGCTTCCGGCCCCCGGGCGGTACACCATCGAGGCGACGACGGCGTGCACGGATGGAGAGGCCGGCTCGATCTACAGCGTCGGGCCGGAGGGCGGGGCGCGCGTGCGCGGGACGGTGACGCCGACGGGCGACTGGGGAAACTTCGAGACGCAGGCGCTGGGTGTGCTGGACCTGGCGCAGGGGCGCACGCCGATCTCCGTGCGGATCGAGTCGCTCAAGCGGAGCGCGGCGATGAACCTGCGGTCGATCCGGCTGGTGCCGGCGCGCTGACGCGGGGCCGACGGTCAGACGGGCACGAAGGGGCTGCGGTCGGTCTGGCTGACGGTCGCGCGGACGCCGGGGAGGATCTCGTTGAGGCGGTCGGCCAGGCGCGCCAGGTAGCCGCGCTCGGTGTTGACGTGTCCGCAGAGGATCACGGACATGCCGGCGTGGAGCTCGGCGAGCACCTCGTGGTGGGTCATCTCCCCGGAGACGTAGACCTGGCACCCATCGGCGCGGGCCAGGGGCGCGAGGTCCGCGCCCGAGCCGGGACAGACGCCGACGGTGGTGACCGGCTCGTCGCGCTCGCGACAGTCGGCGAGCTTGACCATGGTGATGCCGAGGTGGGCCTTGAGGCGCTGGGCGATCTGCGCGAGCGTGGCCGGCTGGTCGAGGACGAGGCGCCGCCCGAGGCCGGCGCTGCGCTCGGGGCGCCCGAGCAGCTCGTAGACGTCCACCGCGGGCTCCTCGTAGGGATGGAACTGGCGCAGCGTCTCGAGGGCAATGGGGAGGGCCGTCCGGGAGCAGACCATCTCGAGGCGCACCTCGGGTACTTCCTCCAGACGCCCGGCCTCGCCGACCGTCGGGTGCGTGCCCTCGCCGCCGAGGAACGTCCCGCGCCCGGGGGCGGCGAACGAGCAGACGCGGTAGCGCCCGATCAGGCCGGCGCCCGCGCTGGCGAGGGCCTGGCGCAGGCGCGCCACGTCGCGCTCGGGCGCGAAGGTGACGATCTTGACCTCCTGCAGGCCGTCGCGCCGAACGTGGGCGGCGATGGGGCGGTAGTAGCCGCCGAGGCGCCCGGGGCTGCCCGCTCCGCCGACCCCCTCGCAGAGCCACTCCGTCATGCCGCCGGGGGCGGCGTCGATCGCGGTGTGCGGGGAGTAGATCGCGATGCCGTGCTCGATGGCGCCGAGGATGACGCGCTCGGGGGGCGAGGAGTCCGTGACCCGCTTGAAGGGCTTCCAGATGGGCGGGTGATAGGCGACGATGGCCGACGCCTGGGCCGCGACGGCCTCGGCGAGCACGCGCTCGGTCAGGTCGATCGTGAGCAGGACGGGACCGGTGAGCGCGCGCTCGGGCGAGCCGACGAGCAGGCCGACGTTGTCCCAGCTCTCGGCGAGCTCCAGCGGGGCGATCTTCCCCATGGCCTCGGCAAGGTCGCGCACGAGCATGGGCCAATGGTAGGGTGTGAGGGGGCCCCGATCAGCGATCCCGGGCCGTCGCGAGCGTCGGCCGACCGGCGCGCGACGGACCACGCGCCGGGCACCGCGCGCCGGCCGTGACCTTACGATGCGGGCGTGGCGTCGGAGCCGTCCATCCGCGTGCGGGCGTACGCCAAGGTCAACCTTGCGCTGTCCGTCGGCCCGCCCCTCCCACCCGGGGGTCCCCACGCCGGGATGCACCCGATCGCGTCCTGGATGCACGCCGTCGACCTGTGGGATGACCTCGAGCTGACGCGACGGGCCGAGGGCACGTCCAGCCGGTTCGAGGTCGTGTGGGCGGACGATGCCCCCCGGCCCTCGCCGATCGACTGGCCGATCGAGAAGGACCTGGCGTTCCGTGCCCACGCGGCGCTGGAGCGGGCGATCGGCCACCCCCTCCCCGTCGCGATCCGCGTGCGCAAGCGCATTCCCGTCGGGGCGGGGCTCGGCGGGGGCTCCTCCGACGCCGCGGCCACGCTCCTGGGGCTGGTGCGCCTCCATTGGTCCGGGGGAGGGGCCCCCGACCTCTCCCAGACCGCCGGCGCGCTCGGCAGCGATGTCGCGTTCTTTCTGGATGGTGCCCACGCGCCGCCCCGGCCGGCGCTGGTGGTCGAGCTGGGCACGCCCGTCCGGCGCCTGGCTCCGCTCGGTCGCGAGATCGTGCTCATCCTGCCGCCATTCGGGTGTGCCACGGGGGCCGTCTACCGCGAGTATGACCGGCTGGGAAGCCGGCCGGTGCGGGGGGAGGCGGTCGAGCGGCTTGCCCTGGGGGGAACGCTCCGGTCCGAGGCGCTGTTCAACGACCTGGGCGCGCCGGCGGAGTCCGTCGAGCCGCGCCTGGCCGAGCTGCGCCGGCGCGTCGCGGACGCGGCCCGACTCCCCGTGCATGTCACGGGGAGCGGGAGCACGCTCTTCCTGCTGCCGGAAGGGGACGCGGGCGTGGGGCTCGCGCCCCGTCTGCGCGGGGTTATCCCGGACGCGGTAGTCCTGGAGGCGCACCTCGTGTAACTTGTCCCGGGCGCCCGGTCGATATCGCACCCGGGCGCCCGCCCTCCGATCCCCAGCCCACCCCGGAAGAGAACGATCATGCCCGACCCACGACCCATCGCCGGCATCGACCTCGGCGGCACCAACATGCAGATCGGCATCGTCAGCGCCGAGGACCGCGTCATCGGCAAGGCCAAGCGCAAGACCAAGGTGGACGAGGGGATGGAGGCGATCCTCGGGCGCATCATCGAGGGGGTGGCCGAGGCCTGCCGCGAGGCCGGCTGCCAGGTCGCCGACCTCGGGGCGATCGGGATCGGCGCGCCGGCGGCGGTGGACCCGGTGGCGGGGGTCGTGCTCGACGCGGTGAACCTCCGCTGGAACAACGTCCCGCTCGCGGAGATCCTCGGGGGTCGCTTCGGCAAGCCCGTCGTGGTGGACAACGATGTCAACGCCGCCGTCTGGGGCGAGAACCGCCTCGGCGCGGGGGACAACGCCCGCGATCTCCTTGGCGTCTGGGTCGGCACGGGCATCGGCGGCGGGCTGATCCTCAACGGCGCGATGTACTACGGGCACTTCAAGACCGCGGGCGAGATCGGGCACATGATCCTGCTCCCCGGGAGCCCGCCCGGCTCGCGCTCGCTGGAGCACAACTGCTCGCGCTCCGCCGTGGTGGACCGGATCGTCCGCCTGATCCGCTCCAACCGCAAGTCGATCATCCCGTCGCTGGTCGATGGCGACCTCGACGCCGTGAAGTCCAAGACCGTCGCCAAGGCCTACGAGGCGGGCGACGAGCTGACCATGAGCGTGGTCGACTACGCGGCGGACCTTCTCGGCCTGAACATCGCGGGCGTGGTGACGCTCCTGTCGCTCGGGCGGGTGGTGCTCGGGGGCGGGCTGACCGAGGCGATGGGGGACGTGTTCGTCGATCGCGTCAAGAAAGCCGTGCGGGCCAACGTCTTCCCGGACGAGTGCCGCCAGGTCAAGGTCGTCGGCACGAAGCTGATGGACGAGGCGGGAATCCTCGGGGCCGCCCTGATCGCGCGCGACCGGCTCACCCCGCAGGCCCTGCGGTAGCCCCCGGTTCGAAGATGTGGCGGGCGATGCCGCGGCGCTCGGCGAGGGACGGTTTGGCCGTGCCGATGTCCATGCCCTGGTACATCTGAAAGGCGTGGGTGCTGACCATCTCGGCGTCGGGTCGGGTCCCCTCCTCGGAGCGCAGGGGCATCGCCAATTCGACCGACAGTTCGCAGTTGCCGCCGGCGGTGGGGCCGCTGACGACCGGGGTGGGCCGCACACCGAAGGCTACGCGGGGCAACTCGGTGGATGGTCACGCGGTGTACATGCGGGCCTGCAACTCCGCGGTGAAGTCGGTGGCGCTGTAGGCCTTCCGCTTCACGCCGACGAGGATCTCGTCGAATCCCTCGCAGTTCCACAGGAGCTTCGTCGGATCGGGGTTGGTGTACTTGGGGTTTACGCCGAGTCCGGGCTGGACGTCGGTGCCCTCGACGGCGATCTCCTCGTCGAGGTTGTTGCCCACGCTCCGGATGACCTGCCAGACCTGCGTATCCGGGTCC
>CAYWOF010000193.1:0-6885 GCA_964459825.1 uncultured Phycisphaeraceae bacterium
CGCGTGAGCCAAGTCGAACCCCTTCCCGGCGCCGGACCGACCGACGCCGAGCGCTCGGGCATGGGCCCCGAGCCACTGCCCCACGAGCGACCCTAACCCCCCCAAACATCCTGCCCAAGGATACATCGGGTTATCGCGGCCTGCCTGGGAGGAGCGAAGAAAAAAGGACTAAGTTATCGCTTGGACGCCGAGGTGGACTACCCCGCCGTGCGTGATCGGCTGCGCCGGAGGGCCGCCTCGCGGGCCCGATCGAGGGAGAGGGCCTCGCCGCGGCGGTTGCGGTTCTCCTTGAAGAACCGGCTGGGGCGCTCGTCGGCGATCTGCTCGTTGAGCTTGGTGAGGGCCTCATCGACGATCTGGCGGACGCGCTCGCGGCTGATGTTGACGGTGTCGGCGATCTCCTTGAGGGTCAGGGGCTCCTGGCCGTCGAGGCCGAAGCGGAGGCGGAGGATCTCGGCCTCGCGCTCGTCGATCGCCTCGAGGAGGCGTTCGAGGGTCGCGAGCTCATCGCCGCGGAGGACGTGGTCGTCCGGGGTGGGGTGGCGGGTGTCGGCGAGCATGTCGCCGAGGCTGAGGAGCTCGCCGTCCACATCGGTCACGCCGCGGGCGGGCGCCTGGAAGGCCTTGACGGCGCGCCGGATGATGCGGACCTTGCGGACGGGGAGGTTCATGGCGTCGGCGAGCTGCTGCATGGAGGGCGGGTGGCCCAGCTCGGACTCGAGCCGGCGCGAGTGCTCCTTCCACTTGGCGATGAGCTCGACCATGTAGGCGGGGACGTGGATGGGCTGCGTGGCGTTGATGAGCGCCCGCTTGATGGCCTGCTTGATCCACCACGAGGCGTAGGTGCTGAAGCGGGCCCCCTGCGCGGGGTCGAAGCCCTCGACGGCGCGCATGAGCCCGATGTTGCCCTCCTCGATCAGGTCGGTGAGGGGCAGGCCCCGGTTGGTGAAGTTCTTGGCGATGGCGACGACGAGGCGCAGGTTCGCGCGGATCATGCGATCGCGCGACTCCGGGCAGTTGTCGTTGATGATCGCCCAGCCGAGATCCCGCTCTTCTTCCGCGCTGAGGAGCGCGGTGGCGTTGATCTCACGCAGGTACAGCTGAAGGTCAGACTGGACCTCTCTCCGGCCCCCCTGGGGGTGGCGTTGCGCACGACTCATGTTCTATCCACCTCTCCCGACGGCGATGAAGCCGCCTCTCTATCCACCCTTGGCCGGCTCGTCGGGCACCACCCCGACATTCCGCCCCGGCCCTGGCTCCGCCTTGGCCATTCGCATCTCCGAGGTCCGATGTTTCCCCATCGACCTCGGTTTGATCACCCTTCACGATCCCCGGCGTTACGGGACCTCCATACCCGTCTTCTCTCGCCCGCCCAGATCGTCTGCAAGGGTTGTTCCGACAACCGCTTACGCTTCTCGGAGCGGTGCCCACCACGGGCATTGGCGCCGATCCGGGGTATAGTATAAAGAGCCGCGGCCCGCGACGCGAGAGGTTTTTGCCACATGAGCCTCGATTTATCGCGTTTTCTGGAAGATTGGCCGTTTGAGCCGGGCAAGCTCAATGTTCGGCTTATAGTCGGAGACGATGGCGAGTCGCGGATCCAGGTACGCCTCGACCTTGGCGTGATCCAGATGATGGCCGAGGGCCGCCCGGACGGGCAGCGCCCGCACGGGCACGACAGCCTGCTCGAGCACCACGAGGCCCGTCTCGACGAGGCCTCAACGGAGGATGGCGGCGGCGGGCGGTTCTCGCTCTCGGAGGAGGAGTGCGAGGCCCTCCGGGACGAGGCCGTCCAGTACTACCACCGGTACATGGCCCTCTTGGCCCTCGAGGACTACGACGGGGTGGTGCGGGACACGACGCGGAACCTGCGGGTGCTGGACCTGTGCGCCAAGCACGCCTCGACGGAGGCCGACCGCAACGCCCTGGAGCAGTACCGGCCGTTCATCATGATGGTGCGGGCGCGGGCGATGGCGAGCCAGGCCATCAAGGACAACGAGCCCAAGGCCGCGCTGCACGCGATCGACGAGGGCCTCGAGGCGCTCAGGCAGTACTTCGCCGAGAGCGGGGAGCCCGACCTGTTCGAGCAGTCGAGCGACGTGCAGATGCTCCGGGGCATGCGCGAGAGCCTGGTGCCCAAGCTGCCGGTGAGCCAGAAGGCCGAGCTGAACGAGCGCCTCGCCCAGGCGCTGGCGGAGGAGAACTACGAGCTGGCGGCCATCCTGCGCGACGAGCTCAAGCAGCTGAAAGACTGAATGCCGCGCGCCTTCGGTCCCTGCGTACCATGGTGCGTGGCGGCGGTGGCGCCCCGCGGGCCCGCGGCCGCCAAGGAGAGGGCCGATGCATCGCGTCCTGGCGGTGTCGCTGGTGCTTGGAACGGCCGGCACGTTCGGAGCCCCCGCGGCGTGCGCGCAGACCTGCGGTGCGCAGTGGCTCCCCGGAGAGCCCGGCGCCGGGCTGAACAACTACGTCGTGGCGACCACCGTCTGGGATCCCGACGGCCCGGGCCCGGGCGCGGCCCAGCTCGTCATCGCGGGCGACTTCACCACCGCCGGCGGCGAGCCCGTCAATCACATCGCGCGACACGATGGGATGGCGTGGCAACCCCTGGGCGCCGGCATTGGAGGCTATCTCTACGCGCTGACCACGTGGGACCCTGACGGACCTGGCCCCGAGCCGGCGAACATCGTGGCAGGCGGGACGTTCAGCACCGCCGGAGGTGCGCCCGCCGCGCGCATCGCCCGGTGGGATGGGATGGCCTGGCATCCCCTGGGCACGGGCGTCAACGCGCAGGTGTCCGCGCTGGTCTCGTGGGACCCCGACGGCCCGGGGCCGATGGGGGAGCAGCTGATCGCGGGCGGCGACTTCCACGTCGCCGGCGGAGTCGCGGTCAACAGCATCGCTCGATGGGATGGCGCGAGCTGGAATCCTCTCGGCACCGGCGTGTCGGGCCCGGTCTCGGCGCTCGCCACCTGGGACCCGGACGGGAGCGGGCCGCAGTCGAGCCAGTTGGTCGCCGGCGGCCGGTTCACGACCGCCGGCGGCATCGCGGCGAACCGGATCGCGCGCTGGGATGGCCTAGCCTGGCATGCCCTGGGCGCTGGAGTCAACGAGTTTGGCGTGCGCGCCATCACCGAGTGGGACCCCGACGGACCCGGATCACTCCCGGCGGAGTTGATCGTCGGCGGAGGCTTCACGACCGCCGGGGGCGCCCCCGCCAGCTACATCGCCCGATGGGACGGCTCGATCTGGTCAACCATGGGAACGGGAATGAACGCCTACGTGCACTCCCTGACCACATGGGACCCCGACGGATCGGGGCCGCAGCTGGAGCAACCCATCGCCGGCGGCAACTTCACGACCGCCGGCGGCCTGGTGGTCAACTACGTTGCACGATGGGATGGGGGCGCATGGCACGGGCTGGACGCGGGGATGAACTACGCCGTGAACACCCTGGCCAGATGGGATCCTGATGGCGCCGGTCCATCCTCCGTCGAACTCGTCTCCGGCGGTCATTTCACCGGGGCCGCAGGCACCGCCGCGGCCTTCGCCGCCCGGTGGGACGGCTCGGCATGGAGGGCCATCGGGGCGGGCTTCAACGGCTTTGTCCGTGCTCTGGCCACGTGGGACCACGACGGGCCGGGACCAGAGCGAGCACAGATCTTCGCGGGCGGGGACTTCAGCGCTGCCGGCGACGCTTCGGCGTGGTGCATCGCGCGCTGGGATGGCGCGGGCTGGCACGCGCTGGGCACCACCCCTCCCGGCGTGAACTCCTCGGTCTACGCGCTCACCACGTGGGATTCCGACGGGCCCGGCTCCCAGCCGGCACACCTGATCGCGGGTGGCACGTTCACCAACGCCAGCGGCGTCGCGGCCAATCGCGTGGCCCGCTGGGATGGCACCGGTTGGCATGCCCTCGGCAACGGCCTGAACGACCGGGTCTACGCGCTGTGCACGTGGGACCTCGACGGTACAGGCCCTCTCCCGCCGCATCTCATCGCTGGGGGGATGTTCACCAGCGCGGGGCCCACGGGGGCGAAGGGAGTCGCTCGCTGGGACGGCGCGGACTGGCATCCGCTGGGCACGGGCATCGTCGTCGCGGTGATGGCGCTCGCCCCGTTCGACCGGGATGGCGCGGGCCCTGAACCGGCGCACCTCATCGCGGGCGGCGCGTTCCAGAACGCGGGCGGCGTGCCGGCCAGCCAGATCGCACGATGGGATGGCACGGCCTGGCACCCCCTGGGCGCTGGGATGGACTCGGGGGTCACCGGCCTGACCAACTGGGATCCGGATGGACCAGGCCCGCTCCCCGCCCACCTGATCGCCGGCGGATCGTTCTTCACCGCCGGCGGGCTGCCCGCCAATCACATCGCGCGCTGGGATGGCGCCGCGTGGCACGCCCTGGGGCCCGGGCTGAACGCGCCCGTGTTCGCGCTGGCCGGCTGGGACCCCGACGAGTCGGGGCCGGAGCCGACGGCACTCATCGCCGGCGGCTGGTTCACGGCGGCCGGCAGCGCCCCGGCCAGCTACATCGCCCGATGGGACGGGTCGGCGTGGTCAACGCTGGGCAGCGGCACGAACGGCGGGGTGACCGCTCTTGCTCCATCATCGGGCGGCGGCCTGTGCCTGGGAGGGTGGTTCAGCCGAGCCGGTGGGCAGATCTCGGCGTACTTCGCGCGCTGGACCCACTCCAACGCGCCCTGGGTGGCCCTGCATCCCGAGCCGCAGACCGTGATCGCGGGCGGCAACGCGGAGTTTTCCGCGACGCCTGCCGATGGCTTTTTAAACCTCTCCGCGGTTTGGCAACTCGAGACCGCGCCGGGATCGGGCGTGTACGCACCGCTCGACGACGGCCCCATCCCGGGCGCTACGCCGGCCATCGCCGCCATCACCCAGCCCAGCCCCACCGCCAATCCAGGCCCGACACGCCTCACGATCACCGGCGTGACCATGCCGCTCCACGCCCGGCGGGTGCGCGCCCTGGTCTCGAATGCCTGCGGCGTTGCGACGAGCGACGCGGCCATCCTGATGGTCCTGTGCTATGCGGACTGCGACTCGACGGGCACGCTCAACGTCAACGACTACATCTGCTTCCAGACGAAGTTCGCGCTGGGGGACCCGTACGCCGACTGCGATGGCAACGGCGTCCGCAACGTGAACGACTACATCTGCTTCCAGACGAGGTTCGCGCTGGGATGTCCTTGAGGCGGTGTCGCGGTGTCGCGGTGTCGAGGGGGAGAGGTGTCGAGGGGGAGAGGGTGAGCGGTCAAGTGGTTGGTTGCGCGAAGCGCCCCGCGGTTGTTGGTCGGGCATCACCCTTGTGACGGCACGTGCGTGGTCCCGACTCCGCGCTTTCGGCGCGCCTAGGATGGCCCATTCGCCGGTGGGCTCAGTCTGCTTTTCGTCTCTGAACCCTGGGGGGTAGGGGCCGGATCGTCCTGGGAAAACTGCTGGCAGCGCCCGCATCCGCGTGGCGTGCACCCAGTACGGCCGCACTTGTTCCAATCCGGTTGGCACGAGGAACGCCCGAAACACACCGACCCGCGCTGCGCCCGGATGGGACGCGCGGGCCGAAGGAGTTGATCGCCTTGTCTCAGTTCGCCTCTCTCCATCTCTCTTCCTCCGTTCTCCACGCCCTGACCGACGAGGGCTACCACACGCCCACCCCCATCCAGGCCCAGGCCATCGGGCCGATCCTCGAGGGGCGCGACCTGCTCGGGTGCGCCCAGACGGGCACGGGCAAGACGGCCGCGTTCGCCCTGCCGATCCTGAGCCGGCTGGGGGCAGCGCCGGTGGACAAGGGACGGCGCGGGGCCGCGCTCCCGCGGGTGCTCGTCCTGGCCCCCACGCGTGAGCTGGCCGCGCAGATCGGCGACAGCTTCGCCACCTACGGGCGCTACACGGGCCTGACGCACACGACCATCTTCGGCGGCGTGGGCCAGACGCACCAGGTGCGGGCGCTGCAGCGCGGCGTGGACATCCTCGTCGCCACGCCCGGGCGCCTGCTGGACCTGATGGAGCAGCGGCTGGTGGACCTGAGCGCCATCGGCACGCTCGTCCTGGACGAGGCCGACCGGATGCTCGACATGGGCTTCATCCAGCCCATCCGGCGGATCGTCAAGGCCCTGCCCGCGACGCGTCAGACTCTCATGTTCTCCGCCACCATGGCGCGCGAGATCGTGCACCTGGCCGATGCGCTCCTGCGCGACCCGGTGCTGATCGAGCAGTCGGTGTACATGGTCGAACGCCACGAGAAGCAGGCCCTCCTCGAGCACCTGCTCGACGGGCCGGTCGTCCAGCGGGCCCTGGTCTTCACCAAGACCAAGCACGGCGCCGACCGCGTCAAGCGCCGCCTCAGCCGGGCGGGCATCAACGCCGACGCCATCCACGGGAATCGCGCCCAGAACCAGCGCGAGCGCACGCTCGACGGCTTCCGATCCGGGCGCTGCCGCGTCCTCGTCGCCACGGACGTCGCCGCGCGCGGCCTGGACGTGGACGCCATCACCCACGTCTTCAACTTCGACCTGCCGCACGAGCCCGAGTCCTACGTGCACCGGATCGGGCGCACGGGCCGGGCGGGGGCGACGGGGATCGCCATCTCGTTCTGCGATCGCGAGGAGCGCGGGCTGCTCCGCGGCATCGAGCGCCTCACCGGCAAGCCGCTGGTCGCGATCACCAAGCTCCCGCCGCTGCCCGAGTCCCGGCCATCGGCCCACGCGGAAGAGGATCGGCGCGAGGATCGGGCCGACGATCGTGCTCCCCGGGCCGGCGCGCACGGCGCCCGGTCGGCGTCGGCCCGGCGGGGACCTGCGCACCACCATGGGCACGGCGCGCACCCCCACCGCGATGGGCACGCGCCCGCGCGCACGGCCCGCGCCGCGGCGC
>CAYWOF010000194.1:0-1959 GCA_964459825.1 uncultured Phycisphaeraceae bacterium
GGCACGCACCTCGGGGCGGGCGTTGTCCACGGTCTCGACGCGCTGGCCGCGGCCGCGGCGCGCGAGTAGGGCCCACCGGTCCTTACGCCGAGTTGCGGACTCACGCGTCTCCGCGCGGGGACGCCCTGCCACCGTTCGCCGACGCGAGCTACCCCTCCTTCGCCGCATGCCGGTGCCGAGCAAACCCGGCCTCGTCTGTCCCACAGCCTCGGGCCCCATGCTCATGAGGAAGAGGAAGTGCGACCTCTCGTCCGAACGCCTCGATAGGCCCTGTTCTGCTTGACAAGAAAAACAGGATAAACATACCCTCATTCGGTGGCGGCTCCGCATCGATCGGAGGTCCCTTGACCATCCTCAGGGTCGGCACGATCACCGTTGCGATCGCCATGCACTCGCTTCTGGCCGGGGACGCGCTCGGGCGTCGACCAGACGAATCCACAGGCCAGGCGGAGGATCCGGCACGGTCGCTCGCCAAGGACCTGGTCCGGGCGATGCTCCTGCATGACCAATCGATCCGGTCCCTCGACTGGTGCCAGGTGGCATGGCTGGAGAACGGCCAGCCTGGATCACTGAGAACGACAAGCAGACAGTGCTTCGATGATGGCGGGCGGTGGGCCATTGATTACACCAACTACCGAGGAGGAGACCCTAAGCCCGGATACTTCCGTTTCGATGGTCACGCTCTCACCGCCGTCAACCCGACCCTTCAGCAAGCGACGATCGGGGAGGACACGGGACATCGGAAAGGATTCTGCTCCATCGAGGCGTGGCTGGGGCGCACCCTCGTGGCGGGCGGACGCGCGCGGCTGGGGGAGGTCCTGCTCGACGCGTCCGACCTGACGCTCTCCGGGTATTCCTCGCTCGGGTGCCCCGTGGTGAGCGCCACGGTTGGCCTTCGCGACCACATCACGCTGCTGGAGGTGGAGATCGACCCGGAACACGGGTTCGCGCCCCGGGCGATCACCCAGCGTGATCGCGCGCTGCGTGTCCCGTACGATCGGCATGAAACCACGACCTTCGTTCAGGTGGCTGGAATCTGGCTTCCCCAGTGTGGGCGCGAGCTCACACGCCAGTTCTCACCCACCCCGGAGGAACGCGCGAAGTTCGCGGCGTCCGTTGCGAAGAGAAACCTGTCGCCCGGCGAGGTGGACTTCTTCGACCCGAGAGTGCAGACGCTCTACGCGGAGGCCGTCCAGGAGGCCTTCGGAGCCGCCGAAGCCACGTCGGCGCCCCTGGTCGATCCGTGGATCGTCGTGGTGACGGAGTACAAGTCCGTCAACGGCCCCATCCCCGATGCACGGGTGCAATGGACGGTCGATGCGAGCTTCGGCGTCTTCGATGCCCTGCTCAATCTCGACAAGCCGGCCGGGTCGAACGTCTGGCGGGACAACACGCCTCGACCCCGCGCCAGCCCGCCGCCATAGGAGAGCCAACCCCATGAACGTCACGACATGCGCGGCGTGGCTCGGCGTGGTCATCGCGTGCTTCCATCCGGTTCCACGCGCGAGCGCGCAACGGCCGCTCGAAGCGCCGGTCACCGGGCCGCCGAGCGCAGCGGAGCTGGTCCGCGTCCATGAGGATGAACCGGCGTTCCGTGGCCGCCTGCCGATAGGCTCCTTGGTGGTAAGAAGGGTGACCGTCGAGAACACGACCGACACCGAGGTGAGCCTGCGCGTGCTCGGAACTTCCTGTCCGTGCACGACCGCCAGGCTTGACGCCGACCGGCTGGACGCTGGGGCATCGACGTTCCTGACACTCCAGACCAACGCGGCACCCACCGGAAGGGAGACCTGGTACACCGCCGAACTGAGCGCCGAGACGGCCAATGCAGCGGGTTCAACCAGGGAGCAGCGCTTCACGGTGGCGATCGGCTACAGCCTCGACGTGCAGGGCGTGGTGTATCCCCGTTGGCCGACGATGCGATCGGTGCGCAACGAGCCGAGCACGCTGGACCTGTTC
>CAYWOF010000194.1:1969-6828 GCA_964459825.1 uncultured Phycisphaeraceae bacterium
GCCGACTCGACGGCGCGCCGATCGACATCGCGGACGTAGGCGTGCCGGAATGGCTGGAAGTCCTGTCGATCCGGCCCATGCCGGAGTGGCCGCACATCGCCACGATCACGCTCGCTTCGAAGCCGCGGGAAGCGGGGTATCGCGACGGCGCCGTGGCTGTCCGGTTCCACGGTGAAACGGAGGCCGGGGCCCGTGCGGTCGTCGGATTGCGGGTCGTCCACCCGCTCGTCGCCACGCCACCGGGGCTCGTGGTGCGCGAGGGCGCGAGGGCGTCCGGCGCGCTCATCCGGCTCTCCCCGCACCCCCTCAGCGCCGCCGGGCCAGCGCCGATCCGCGTGCGCCTGGCGGACGCCTGCTCGTGGGCGTGCCTGGGCGAGTTGACGTCCAGCGGCGACGCGTCGTGGGAGTTCACGATCGATGTCGAGGCGAGCGCCATCCCCCGGGAGGCGATCCACGCCCACGTCGAGGTTCGCGTGCAGGACGAGGCGGACGAGGTCCTCTGCACCGTGCCGGTCATCTGGTTCGCACACGATCTGCGCATGCCGCTCACCGGCTCCACCGCACCGCCGTAGCTCGCACGACGCCGCGTCGGCACGCGCCGCGGCCGGTCAGCGGCGCCGTGCCAGCTCCGCCTCCGCCGCGATGTGGCCGAACGCCGCCCACTGCGGCTGCGCCACCACCCAGCGGAACATGGCCGTCGCCCCGGACTCGTCGCCGCGCAGCAGCTTCCACACGCCCACCCCGTACCCGGCCGTCGCGTCGGCGATCGCCTCGTTGCCCGTGCCGCCGAGCACCTCCTCGCTCGTCAGCTCCCCCTTGAACATCAGCAGCAGCCGGTGGTACTGCTGGTTCTCGATGATGTCCATCTCCGCGCGGATCGGCTCGAGCACGGCCGCGGCCTCGGCCTCCATCCCCGCGCGCCGGCGCGCCAGGTACAGCCAGTAGCTCGTCGCCACCAGCATGTCGTCGTTCACGCGCGAGAACTCGAGACCCTCGGCCCAGCACTCGGCCGCGGCCCCGAACTGGCCCTTGAGGTAGTACGCCAGCCCGAGGTGGTACCAGATGTTCGAGTTGGTCGTGCTGCGTGGCTGGTCCCGCTCGTTGGGCTGGCCGTCCGGCTCGACCTCGTCCGGAACCCCCTCGATCGCCACCGCCGCCCGCGCCAGGTCCGCGATCGCCCGGTCGAGCTCGCGGATCGTGATGTATCGGTGCCCGCGATGGCGCAGCAGCCGGTACCCGTCGGGGTGCATGGCCAGCCCCCGCGTGTACACCGCGATCGCCTCGCGGTAGCGCCCCAGGTACGCCAGCCGACGCCCGTACCAGACCAGCGCCTCCTCGGCGCGCTCGTCGGCGTCGAGCGCGGCCTTCGCTACCCGCAGGTCATCCTCCAGCTTCGCCAGGCGTTCCGCATCGATCGGCGCCACCACCAGGCGCTCGCCCAGCAGCGAGGTGGCCTCCGCCTCCGGGGCACGCCGGGCGCCGGCGAGGCACCCCGCCAGCGCGCAGCACACGATCGCGATGACGATGAGGCGCGTGTTCATGCGCCCGAGTTTATCAGAACTCGCCGGTCCCCCACCCCCCTACTCGATCCGCTCCCGGCGCGCGATCTCGAACCCGTACAGCCCCCCCAGCTCCCGCGCGGACATGCCGCCAAGCTTCTCCAGCCGTCGGATCACCGGCCCCGGCTTCTCGAAGGCCAGCCCTCCCAGCACCCCCCACTTGTGCGCGAGGATGTCCCGCAGGTCGGCGGTCGTGTTCCGCGCGTGCCCCGCCGGGTACATCACCAGACCGCTGTCGTGCTCCCGCCCGGCATCGTCCGTGATCACGACCGACGTCGGGATCCCGTCCGGGTACCGCGCGTCGTACTCCGGCCCTCCGTGCTCGAACGTCATCTTCTCCATCAGAGCGCGCGTGAGCGGGTGGAACAGGGCGTTGCGATCGAAGTCGTGCGGCCCGAGCATCAGCTCCTTCCAGGCGAGCCCGTGTCCCACCCGGCGCTCCGCGTGCACCGCGTGCAGCTCCAGCGCCTTGCGCAGCATCGTGCACACCAGGTAGAGCATCGAGTGGTCGGCGCTCTGGCGCGTGCGCGGGTCGCGCTTGTGCGGGTCCCCGATGATCGAGAACGCCGGCTCGTACGCCCGCACCACGATCCGCCCGATCCGCTCGCCGTTGCGCTTGGCCAGCAGGTGCGGGTGCTTCCCGATGAGGTCGATCAGACCCTGCAGCGCCCCCGCGCTCTGGTGCTCGTAGAGCCCCAGCTTGAAGTGCATCCCCATCACCGTGAAGTCCCGGCCCTCCCGGCTCAGCACCAGGTCGAACGGCGACCGCTTGCCCTTGCGCACCTCCGCCCCGCGCGCGGCGTCGGTCTTCTCGAGCGCCTTCCCCTCGAACAGGCAGAAGATCGCCTCCGGGTTGCGGAAGATGTCCTTCGGCCCCACGAACCCCGCCATCGAGCGCTTCATCGCCAGGATGGCGAACTCCGTGCTGATCGCCGCGCTCGCCCCCTTGGAGTCGCTGAGCTGGTGCCCATGCCGGATCGCTCGGAACGGGATCGCGTGGGCCACCACCATGCCGATCGCGCTCTCGATCTGCTCCGCCGTCGCTCCCATCATCGCCCCGAACACCGCGGCCGAGGCGATCGCCCCGTGCACCACGTGGTCGATCTTGTAGGTCTTGAGGCTGAAGACCTCCGCCAGGCGCCCGCGGATCTCGTCCAGCAGCACCATCCCCCGCAGCGCGTACGCCCCGTCCCGCCCCATGAGCTGGGCCGCCGCCACCGGCACCGCGTAATAGTCGTTGTGCCCGAACTCGCCCGCCCGGTGCTCGGGCCGCTCCTCGGAGTACCCGAAGTTCGTTCCGTTGCTGTCCCACTCGCGCACGGCGGCGCAGTTGGCCGCGATCGCCTTCTCGACCGCGACATCGACGACCGAGCCGAAGACCGGCACGCCCCCGCGCTTCGCGGGTGACCGCCCCGAGCCCAGCACCGTCGCCGCGCTGCCGAACCCCGCCGGCGGGACGCGGTACTGGAGCGCCTCGGTCCGCAGCACGGTCGGGGCGTTGGTGCCCAGCGCCAGCGCCGAGACGCCGCACAGCACGGCATCCGTGTGGAACATCGTCGTCCGCTCGAGCACGGACGCGTCCGGCGTCCCGCGCTTCCCCGGCTCGTCGGACATGAACTCGACGGCGAATCGGCCCAGGCCCAGGGCCTGGTTGGTGTCGGACGGAAGGGTCACGCGATCGCTGGGCATGCCGCGGCTCCCGGGGGGGGGGATGGGCCGGTAGGGTATCCCCTCCGCCTCGGCGGGCCCTACATCAGCCCCAGCGAGTCCTGCACCCCCAGCGTCGCGTACACCTCGCGCGTCGCCGTCGAGCGGTTGAGCGTGTAGAAGTGGATCCCCGACACGCGATGGTCCAGAAGGTCGCGGCACTGCTCCGTCGCCCAGTGCACACCCACCCGCTTGACCGACTCGTCGTTGCCCGCGGCCCGGTTGATCGCGCGCACCAGCGGCGCGGGGAATCGCGCGCCCAGCGCCAGCTCCGCCATCCGCTTCATCGCCCCGACCGACGTGATCGGCATGATCCCCGCGAGGATGGGCACCCGGATCCCCGCCAGGCCGCACCGGTCGCGGAAGTCGTAGAAGTCCCGGTTGTCGAAGAAGAGCTGCGTGACGATGAAGTCCGCGCCCTCGTCCACCTTGGCCTTGAGCCGGTCCATCTCCACCAGCCGGTTGGGCGTGTCCGGATGGCCCTCCGGGTACCCCGCCACGCCGATCCCGAACCCCCACGGGTGCGGGTGCGCCTTGCTGTCGTTGAAGCGCCGGATGAAGCGCACGAGGTCCGCGGCGTAGCCGAAGTCCTGGCGCGGGTCCGGGCCCGACCAGCCCCGCGGCACGTCCCCGCGCAGGGCCATGATGTTGCTGATCCCCGCCGCGGCGTAGCGCTCCAGGATCGCCCGGATGTCGCGCTCCGTGTGGCAGACCGTTGTCAGGTGCGGGATAGGGTCGAGCGTCGTCTCGCGGCGCAGGCGCACCACGAGGTTGTTGGTCAGCTCGCGCGTCGAGCCGCCCGCCCCGTACGTGACCGAGACGAACGTGGGCTTGAGACGCTCGAGCTCCGCGATGCTCGCGAAGAGCGCGTTGGCCCCCGCCTCGTCCTTCGGGGGGAAGAACTCGAAGGAGAAGGTCGTCGGCTGCTTCGCGAAGATCTCGCGGATGTGCATGCGCTGCGCTCAGTGCGAACGGCGGGACGCGAACGGCGGACAGGGCCGGGGACCGCGACGGCCCCGGCGAAGCGGGCCGTCGCGCCGGTCACGCCGCGCTGCTCGCTGTTCGCTCTTCACTGTTCGTTCTAGTACCGGTAGTGGTCGGGCTTGTACGGCCCGTCCACGGGGATGCCCAGGTACGCCGCCTGCTCCGGCGTCAGCCTCGTGAGGCGCACGCCGAGCTTGGAAAGGTGCAGGCGGGCGACCTCCTCGTCGAGCTTCTTGGGGAGCGTGTAGACCTTCCCGGTCTGGTACCGCGTGCCCGAGAGCGTGGGCTTGCCCTGCGCGTTGAGCCACAGGTCCAGCTGCGCCACCACCTGGTTGGTGAAGCTCGCCGACATCACGAAGCTCGGGTGCCCCGTCGCGCACCCCAGGTTGAGCAGCCGTCCCTCGGCGAGGATGAGCACGCTGTGCGCGGGGCGTCCCTTGGAAGCGGGGAAGACCCACTCGTCGTACTGCGGCTTGATGTTGATCCGCTCGACCCCCGGGACCTTCTTGAGCCCGGCCATGTCGATCTCGTTGTCGAAGTGCCCGATGTTCCCCACGATCGCCTTGTCCTTCATCCGGGCCATGTGCTCGCCCGTGATGATGCTCTTGT
>CAYWOF010000195.1:0-6821 GCA_964459825.1 uncultured Phycisphaeraceae bacterium
GGCGTGAAGCTGCGCGCCGGACGCGATCCGGTCCTCTTCCTTCCCAACCCCGACGGCGTCTCGCGCGAGGTGCGCCGCGGGCAGCTCGACGATCTCGCGGCGCTCAACACCCTCCACCACGACGTGACCGGCGACCCGCAGATCACCGCCCGCATCGCCCAGTACGAGCTGGCCTTTCGCATGCAGATGTCCGTCCCCTCGCTCGTCGATCTGACCGACGAGCCCGAAGAGACCTTCGACCTCTACGGGCCCGGCGCGCGCCGCCCCGGCTCCTACGCGGCCAACTGCATCCTCGCCCGGCGCCTGGCCGAGCGCGGCGTGCGTTTCATCCAGCTCTACCACGTCGGCTGGGACCAGCACCGCCACCTGCCCGAGCAGCTCCGCATCCAATGCGAGCACACGGACCAGGCGTCGGCCGCGCTCGTGACGGACCTCAAGCGCCGCGGGATGCTCGACGACACGCTCGTCGTCTGGGGCGGCGAGTTCGGGCGCTCGCCCGTCGGCCAGGGCGACATCGACGCGCCGGACCACGGGCGCGACCACCACCCGCGCTGCTTCACCATCTGGATGGCCGGCGGCGGCGTCAAACCCGGCATCAGCCACGGGCGCACCGACGAGTTCGGGTTCAACATCGAGGCGGGCGGCGTGCACGTGCACGACCTGCACGCGACGATGCTGCACCTGCTCGGCATCGACCACGAGCGGTTCACGTACCTGTACCAGGGCCGGCGGTTCCGCCTGACGGATGTCTCGGGCACCGTCGTGCACGAGCTGCTGGCGTAGGGGCCGAGACTCAGCGGTACCACATCGCGAACGCCGTCTGGAAGCAGGTATTGTCGTTCACGTTCCGCACGCCGTTGGCATCGCAGTCGGCGTATGGATCGCCGGTGGCGAACCTCGTCTGGAAGCAGATGTAGTCGTTGACGTTGAGCGCCCCCGACTGGTCGCAGTCCGGGTAGCACGAGTCCAGCCGCCGGATCTGGATGCCGTTGATCCCCGACATCACCTGCGCGCCCCACTCTCCGGAGTGGAGGGCGACGACCCCACTTGTGATCTCCACCTCGTGACGCGCGTGCGTCAGGCCCTCCGGGTACCCACCCGCGAACGCCCCGCCGATCAGCACCGGCCCGGTCGTGGCGAAGTCCACGCGCACGCGGTTGCGGTGCGCCGGCTGCCCGGGCGTGAGCGCGTACGTGAGCACCTCGTAGCGCCCGTTCTCCAGCCCCTCGATCCAGATGCACACGTCCACCGGGTTGTTGAACCCGATCAGCATGTCGTCCAGCAGAGCCCCGTCGTCCCCGTGCGTGGCGGGGTCATCAAACGTGAGCATCTGCGTGCCGCCGATCATGTAGATCTGCGCCGCGCCGGCCTGGCCCGAGAGCGTCAGCAGCGGCTTGCGCAAACCCGGATTGAGCACCTCGACGGAGTTCCAGAACCCGGGCAGCCCCGCCGCCGCGTGCGCGCTCGAGGGCGTGCTGGCCGGGGGCCCGAAATCGATGTTGAAGGCCTGCGCGTGCGTGAGCGCCGGCAGGCACCCCGGGCCGACGCCAGCGCACCCAGCGAGATGAGCGTTCGCATGGTGGACCCTCCTCTTCCGCCCACCCAGCGTACCCGCTGGTGCGCCGGACGCAGCGCTTTCCGCGGTGCCGCCCGCGCCGAAGCCCTCTACCGCAGCACCCGCCAGAGTGCGAACGCCAGCCCCGGCACCCAGAACATCAGCCAGAGCAGGATGCTCAGCACCAGGTGGAGTCCCACGCCATCGACGAGCAGAACGGCCACCGGCGGCAGCAGGATGGCGATGATCACCAGCAGCAGCTTGTCCTGTTGACGATCGAGAGCCATGGGGGCCTCCAGGAAGGGGAGCGTGGAGCATACTCGATCATGGATCGTCGCGAGCCTCAAGCCCCCGTGGCGCACACCCTCGTGCGGACCGAATCAGGGAAACTTCCTGGTAGGTCCGGCGCGGTGCGCCCGGCGCAATTGACGTCCAGCGCGCCGCCGGCGATCGCCCAGCCCGGAACGGCCGAGCGCCGATCGTGCCCCGAGGTGCGCGCGCCGAAGGGGAGAAGACCACATGAAGCGCACCCTGCTGCTCGTCGCCATCGCGGGGACCGCGATGCCGTCGGCCGCCCTCGCCCAGATCCAGTGGGCCAACGCCGTCAGCGGCAACTGGAACGTCGCCGCCAACTGGACCCCCGCCACCGTGCCCAACGCCGCCGGGCACCAGGCCATCCTGGGCCTGGCCGGCGCCTACACGGTGACGCTCAGCAACCTCGATCCATCGATCGCCAACCTCTCGATCACCAACGCGGACGCCATCCTCTCGATCGAGCCGGGCCGCACCCTCGCCCTCCTCGACGCCTCGCTTTCGGGCCAGGGGATCCTCGTCAACCACGGACGAATCCAGCTCAACCCCCAGGGCTCATCCTCCAACTCCATCCTCGACATCCAGGACGACGGATCGGTCACCGGCACGGGCGAGATCTGGCTCCGGACCTACCAGGACAACGCCCAGATCATCTCCTCCAACGGCTCGGTCCTGACCAACGGCGCGGGCCACACGATCCGCGGCGTGGGCCAGATCGGAATCGGCCTGGTCAACGAGGGGCTGATCAAGGCCGACCGGAGCGTCTCCACCGCCGGCAACACGCTCCGTCTCTTCGGCAGCCCCAAGAGCAACACCGGGGGCAACACCATCGCCGCGGCGGACGCCAGCTTCCTCACCCTCGACGGCTTCACCCTCACCCAGAGCGCCATCGGCGTGACCCGGGCCGAGCCGGGAGGCGTCATCGACCTCACCAACGCGACCATCATCGGCGGCATTCTCGCCACCGAGGGCACCGGCCTGATCCGGACCACCTCGGGAACCTCGACCCTCAGCGGCGTGACCAGCAACGCCGAACTCCTGCTCAACCCGGGGGACACGATCGTGGTCACCGGCGCCGGCCTGACCAACAACGCCGTGCTCCACGTGAACCCCGGAGCCTCCCCCTCGGACGCCGTTCTTCGTTTCGACCAGACCGGAGAACTCGGCGGAACCGGGCAGGTCCAGCTCCGCACCTACCTGGACAACGCCCGCATCGATACGGCCCCGGGCGTCACGATGACGAACGGCGTCGCGCACACCATCCGCGGCGTGGGTGAGATCCGCGCCGCGCTGGTCAACGAGGGCGTCATCTGGGCCGACATCGGCGTTTCCCTGGCGGGCAACACCCTCGACCTGACGACCAGCCCGAAGACCAACAACAACGCCATCGGCGCCCGCGCCGGGGCGTTCCTGCGCCTCTACCCCGGCGCCATCGACCAGACCGGCGGCGGCCTGCTCGTCGCCGATGCCGGGACGATCGAGTACTACGACGGCGCCGGCGTCATCGGCGGCGACCTGTACAGCGTCAACGGCGGTCTGCACCGGACCATGTCCGGAACGTTGACCCTCCGCGCCGTGCACAACCAGGCGCCGTTCGTGCTCAGCGCGGGCACGTCCGTCGCCGTCACGGGCCCCGGCCTGACCAACCACGGCGTGATCCACGTCAACCCGAACCAGTCCCCGTCCGATGCCGTGCTGAGCTTCGAGGAGACGGGCACGCTCGGTGGCGATGGCGAGGTGCAGCTCCGCACCCACACCGAGAACGCCCGCATCCAGACCGGCGCCGGCCTCACGCTGACCCACGGCCCGGCTCACACGATCCGCGGCGTGGGGCAGATCACCGCTCGCCTCGTCAACGAGGGCGAGATCTGGGCCGACTCCGCCGTGTCCACCAGCGGCAGCAACCTCAACCTCGACGGCGATCCCAAGTCCAACCACGCCGTCATCGGCTCGCGCGCGGACTCGTTCCTGCGCATCGGCGCCGTCTCCATCGATCAGTCCGGCGGGGGCATGCTCGTGGCCGAGGCCGGCACCATCGAGTTCTACAACGGCGCGAGCATCTCCGACGGCTCCCTCGAGGCCGTCGCCGGCCTGGTGCGGACCATGGGCGGCACGACGACCCTGAGGAGCGTGACCAACAACGCGCCGGTCGTTCTCGCCGCCGGCGACACCATCGTCGTTCTCGGCGCCGGCCTGACCAACAACGGCGTGATCCACGTCAACCCCAACTCGTCCCCGTCCGACGCGGTGCTGAGCTTCGAGGAGACGGGCGCGCTCGGTGGCAATGGCGAGGTGCAACTCCGCACCCACACCGAGAACGCCCGCATACAGACCGGCACCGGCGTCACCCTGACCCACGGCCCCGACCACACGATCCGCGGCGTGGGCCAGATCACCGCCCGCCTCATCAACGAGGGCGAGATCTGGGCCGATTCCGCCGTGTCCACCAGCGGCAGCAACCTCAACCTCAACGACGAACTCAAGTCCAACCACGCCGTCATCGGCTCGCGCGCCGGCTCCGCCCTGCGCCTCGGCGCCGTCGCCGTCGAACAGTCCGGCGGGGGCATGCTCGTGGCCGAGGCCGGCACCATCGAGTTCTACAACGGCACGAGCATCACGGGAGGGTCGCTCGAGGCCGTCGCCGGCTCTGTCCAGACCCTGGGCGGCACGACGACCCTCACGGACGTGACCAACAACGCGCCGGTCGGCCTCAACGCCGGGGATGTCCTTGCCATCGCGGGCGCGGGCCTGACCAACAACGGCATCATCAGCGTCAACCCGCAGGGCTCGGCTTTCGACGCCCTGCTCCTCTACCCGCAGTCCGGGGCCCTCGGCGGAACCGGCGAGATCAGGCTCATCACCCACACCGAGAACTCGCGCCTCGAGGCCGGGCTGGGCGCGACCATCACGCAGCAGGCCGGGCACACGGTCTCGGGCATCGGCCAGGTGATCGGGCCGTTCGTCAACCACGGGCGCCTGGCGCCCGGGACTTCCGTCGGGTCTCTGGGGATGCACGGACCGGTCGCGCTGGAGACCGGCGCCGTGCTCGACCTCGAGCTGGCCGGCCCCGGCACGGGCAACGGCGACCGCCTCATCGGCACCGGCGCCTACACGCTGGGCGGCGCGCTCAGGGTGTCGCCCACCGGCGGCTACGTCCCCGCCCCGCTGGCCTCCTGGACCATCATCACGGGCAGCTCGGTCGCCGAGAAGTTCGACACCCTCGACACGCCGACCCTCACCGACCCGCGCTGGCGCTGGCGCGTCATCTACGGGACCAACAACGTCACCCTCCACGTGATCTGCCTGCCCGACTGCAACGCCGACGGCCAGCTCAACGTCAACGACTTCATCTGCTTCCAGACCATGTTCGCCCTCGGCGACGCCTACGCCGACTGCGATGGCAACGGCCTCCGCAACGTCAACGACTACATCTGCTTCCAGACCCGCTTCGCCCTCGGCTGCTCGTGACGCCGGCCGATGGTTCGTTGAGTCTGTTGCACGGGCCCGCCAACCCCTGGCGGGCCCGTGCGTTGCGCGCCCGGCGCTACTGCTTCGTGTACCACCCGTCGTCCCAGCTGGTGACATCCAGGAAGAACGCCTCCGGCTTGTGGCGCGCGTGGGTATCGAGGAACAGCGCCGAGGACCCGGCGCCGTGGCATCGCGGCCCGATCCGGAAGTCGCCCGAACCGGGCGTCAGATGCCTGGGCAGCCAGGCGTCGTAGCACTGCCCGATCGAGATGTCCGTGTCCCCCAGCGTGATCCACACGCTGTACATCGCCGCGTCGGAGTCGTCGGCCAGGTCCGTCAGGTAGAGCATGCGGTCCGGGAAGGGGATCAGCCACGAGGGGCCGGGTCCGCGCCGGAACGTCGGGTCGTTGGTCCCGCGCTCGTCCACCCGGCCCGGCGCGAGAAAGGCGAACCCGTTGGCCACGTAATGGACGTTGTGCGGCTCGCGCGGGTGCGCCGGGCAGCGGTAGTACACCGCCCCCTCGAACAGGTCGTCCGGGTCGTGGTCCGGGTCCACCGCCGCGTCGAGGTACGGCCGGAACGCCACGTTCCACGGGATCCGGGCCCGCAGCGTCGCGGGGGTGGCGCCCATCGTCCCCTCGCGCGGGATGTACCCCCGGTAGTCGTCCGCGTACATCCACAGCGCCGCGCCGATCTGACGCACCGCCGACAGGCACACGCTCGATCGGGCCGCGACCCGCGCCGAGGCGAGCGCGGGGAGCAGGATCGCGAGGAGGACGGCGATGATCGCGATGACCACCAGCAGCTCGACGAGCGTGAAGCCCGGGCGGGGAGTGGCCCGTGGCGAGCGCATAACGCACTATAATATGCGTGATCGCCCGGGGCGGCGCTACGCGGGCACACCCTCGACCACGCTGACGGGCGATGGCGTCGGCACGACCCGTGACAGGCGGTAGCCGGCCCGGGCCAGGAGCGCCCGGTATTCCTCTTCCGTCCGCTCCAGCCCGCCCGGGCAGTTGAGCATGACCAGGTCCAGGATCTTGCCCGGATGGGGCGTGTCGCCCGGCGGGATGACCATCTCGATGATCAGGACCCTCGCGCGCGAGCTCGCCCGGCGGCACTGGCCGAGGATCCGCACGCACTCGTCGTCGTCCCAGTCGTGGATGACGTGCGAGAGTGTGTACGCGTCGCCGGCGGGCACCGCGTCGAAGAAGCTGCCGCCGACGACGGTGCACCGGTCGCCCAGCCCGAGTTCCGCGATGCGTGCCCGGGCCGGCTCGACCACGTGCGGCAGATCGAACAGGATGCCCCGCAGACCGGCCGTCGCTCCGAGGATGGCGGCGATCAGCGTGCCCGTGCCGCCCCCCACGTCCACCAGCGTGCCCAGCCCGGAGAAGTCGAACGCCGCGACGACCGCCGCGGCCTCGGGGCCATGGAAGCCGTGCATGGCATCGTTGAACAGGGCCGCCTCCTCCGGCTGGTGCGC
>CAYWOF010000196.1:0-3537 GCA_964459825.1 uncultured Phycisphaeraceae bacterium
GGATCCGCGCGATGGCGCCGTCCACGACCTCGGCTCGCCGGCGGACCCCGTACCCGGCGCCCTGAGCTTCGCGATCGAGCCGACGCCGAGGCACCCCTCCCACGTGTCGTCGCTGCCGTGCCCGGCGTGGACCATGAGTCCAAGACCGGAGTTGAGGAGCGTGACGAGCTGGTCCTCGGACGGCGGGGGCGGGAGCCCGCTCGCCGGAGCGGGCGCATCGGGCGCCGGGGCGTCGTGGTAGTAGCGCTTCTCGACGTTCCAGCCGGCGGGGAGCGCGCCGGACCACGCATCCATGCGTGCTCGGGCATCGACCCAGCCGCCGGTCATGACGAGCGCGGCGGTCGTGGGGATCTCGTGGTGCTCGACGGCGCGCTCGTAGGCCATGGTCTTGGCCGCGACGATGCCGACCTGCTCCGGTGTGCTCACCGGCCAGCGCCCGAGGGCGATGTCGGGGCGGTAGTCGATCGCGTCGTAGTTGATGGGATCGGACTTGTTCTTCTCGCCCCGGACCTCGCCGAAGTAGCGGGCGTGGAAGCCCTCCTTCGCGCCGTTCCAGTCATCGAAGGATCCGTCGGCCCTGGCGAGGTCGGCGTAGTAGAGGTCGCTGGGGTAGAAGGCGTAGTCGAAGGCGGGCCCGGTGACGCGGTCGAGCACCATGTAGCGCACGGGCAGGATGTCGGCATCGCCGACGAGGAGGACGTAGCGGATCGGAGCGCGGCGCTCGCCGATTCCGCCGTCGTGCCAGCGGTCGTAGAGGTGTTGCTTGAGGCGCTCGGCATCGTCGGCGCCGCGCCCGAGGGCGATCGCCATTTCCAGCTCCACGAGCTCGGCGGGAAGACGCTCCCGCTTGAACGCGACGAACTCGCCCAGCGCCGGGAGCAGGTTCCGGGGGGCCACGACCAGCAGCCCGGAGGGTCCCGCCGGTTCGGGGGCGGCGGAGGCCGTGCAGACCAGAACCAAAGCCAGCGTGGAGATGAGCATGGGTGCGACTCGTGGGTGACGGGTCAACCGGACGTCGAGAGGTTCAGGGCCGGCCGGCTTCGGCGATGAGGTCCGCGAGCAGGCTCCGCCCGTCGAGGTTCCAGCGCGGGACGAGCCGGTTGTTGATGATGATCATGGGCACCGAGGTGATGCCGAGCGCGTCGGCCGCACCGATGTCCTCGAGGATCGCGCCGGAGATCTCCTCCAGGTCGAGGGCATCGGCGAAGACCTGGGGCTCGAGGCCCAGGCGCTGGGCGGTGTCGAGGATGTCCGCGGCGGAGAGCCCGGCGCCGCTCGCGAGGAGGTGCGCGTGCTGGGCCCAGAACTCATCCGGGCCCTTGAGGAACGCGGCGACCTCGGCGGCCTTGGCGGCGAGGCAGGCCAGGGGATGGGCCGTGCGCGGCGCGGAGGGGTTGCACGCCTGGTCGACCGGGTAGTGGCGGAAGTCGTACCGGAGTCCGGGGTTCGAGGCGAGCAGGGCGCGGATCTGGCCATCGGCCTCGGCGGTGAAGGGCTCCTGGTAGTCGCCGAAGAGGATGACCGTGACGCGGGGCGTCGCCACGCCGAGGATGTGCGGGTCCCCATCGGACGGGACGTTGAGGAGGGGGCCCTCGCGCCAGTCGGCCAGCGCCTTCTCGACGGCGGGCGGTGGCGCATCGCTGGCCGCGTCGCCGGGAGCGGGGTTGGCCGCAAGGGCGGCGGCGAGGGCGCGGGGAACGCCATCCTCGGCCTGCCAGCCCCGAAGCTCGACCCCGTTGACGAAGATCATGGGTGTGGCCGCCAGGCCGAGCGCGAAGCCCTCCGCGATGTCGGCCTCCACGCGGGCGAGGGTCTCGGACCCGGTCATGACCTCGAGGAAGCGGGCCGGGGCGAAGCCGAGGGCGGGGAGGGCGGCGTTCAGCTCCGAGTCGGTGAATGCGCCGGAACGGGAGAAGAGCCAGTCGTGGGTGCGCCAGAAGCCGTCCGGCCCCGCGAGGATCCCCGCCGCCTCCGCGGCGCGGGCCGCCCAGCAGGCGTTGGGGTGGAGGTTCGGAGCCCCTGGGTTGCAGAGCGTGCAGAACGGGAAGTGCTTGACAGACAGGCTGATGCGCGGATCCGCGACCTGGGCGGCACGGAGCTGGCCCTCGATGCGCCGGCAGTCCGGGCACTGGTAGTCGGTGAAGACCACGATGCGCAGCGCCGCGCGCTCAGGACCGAGGCGGTAGCGCCCGGTGAACCCGACGGTCGAGGACGGCGCGGACGTGATGCGCGCCGTGGAGGCCGCCAGGTCCTGCTCGGCACGGGCGGTCTCGCGCTCGCGTCGGTTCATGTCGAGCACGCCGAGCAGCGCGCTAACGCCGACGAAGACGGCCGCGGCGATTGGAAGGGCCCGGCGCGCCGCACGGGCGAGGTGAGCGGCGCGATCGGGCGAGACGGGCCGGGGCGAGAACTCCGCGAGAAGCCAGAAGGCGAGGTGGGCGGCGTGGGCCCCGATGCAATAGGGGCAGAGGAGGCGCTCGACGAGCATGACGGTCAGGAACATGATGGAGCAGGTCGCGCCCGCGCGGATCAGCCAGCGCGACCAGGGCGCGAGGCGTCCTCGAACCAGGATCCACCCGGCCAGCAGGGAGGCGAAGTAAGCGAGGCCGATGAAGGAAACGGGCCAGTCGATCGCCGGGAGGCGGCCCCACGGGCCGGAGGTCACCCGGGCGCAGGCGCTGGCCGGACCGCACCCGGGAAGGCCGCGCCCCGAAACGTGTTCGTAGACCAGTAGGGCCGCGAGCAGGGCGGCACACCCCACAAGGAACGCACCGAGAATCAGGCGGCGACCCTCGCCGCCATGATGGGAGGCTTCCCGCCCACTCTGACGCGTGCTGGACGAGCCGCTCCGGGGCATCGGCGGATGATACTCCCGGGGGCGCCGGGAGCCGCAATTCGCCTTGCCTCATTCCGGTTATGGACGTACATTATGGAGAAGAACACTACTCTCGTGGGATTGAGGAGCAGGGCCATGCCAAAGAACAGTCCGAGGCGGTTGTTCTCGTGGGCGCTGGGGCTCATGGGATTGTTGATCGTTGCGTCGCCCGCGTCGGCGGACCCGATACCGCGGGGCGCGTGCTGCCTGCCGACAGGCTTCTGCGTGCGCGTGCCGGAGCCGATGTGCGCGGCGTTCGGCGGGACCTTCCAGGGCGTGGGGACCACGTGCGCGGCAACGACGTGCGCCGCGCCGGGTAACGTCGGAGCGTGCTGCCTGGGGAACGGGCATTGCCTGCCCCTGACGGAGGCCCAGTGCAACCAGTTCCACGGGACGTTCCAGGGCAAGGGCACGACCTGCGCGGGCACGACCTGCGCGGGCCCGGTGACCGGGGCGTGCTGCCTACCCAACGGCGTTTGCGTGACCGTGCCGCAGCAGATGTGCGCCGCCGCTCACGGGACCTTCCAGGGCGCCGGGACGGCCTGTGCGGGGACCACGTGCGCGGGCCCGTCGACCGGAGCGTGCTGCCTTCCCAACGGCCACTGCATGGTGAGAACGGAGGCCCAGTGCAACGCGATGCACGGGACGTGGCAGGGTGCGGG
>CAYWOF010000196.1:3637-6801 GCA_964459825.1 uncultured Phycisphaeraceae bacterium
TGGTGAGAACGGAGGCCCAGTGCAACGCGATGCACGGGACGTGGCAGGGTGCGGGAACGGCCTGCAACGGGACGAGCTGCCCGGCTCCCGCGACGGGGGCTTGCTGCCTGCCCAACGGCATGTGCGTCGTGAAGACCGAGGTCCAGTGCGCGGCGATGCACGGGACGTGGCAGGGTGCTGGAACGGCCTGCAGCGGCACGAGCTGCCCGGCGCCGGCCACAGGCGCGTGCTGCCTGCCCAACGGCATGTGCGCCGTGAAGACCGAGGCCCAGTGCGCGGCGATGCACGGGACGTGGCAGGGTGCCGGAACGGCGTGCAGCGGCACGAGCTGCCCGGCGCCGGCCACAGGCGCGTGCTGCCTGCCCAATGGCGTGTGCATGGTGATGCCGGAGAACCAGTGCGCCGCGTTCCATGGAACGTTCCAGGGCGCGGGAACGGTGTGCAGCGGCACGAGCTGCCCGGGGCCCTCGCTGGGAGCCTGCTGCCTGCCCAACCACCACTGCATGAACCTGACCGAGGCGCAGTGCGCCGCGGCCCATGGGACGTTCACGGCTGGGGCGTTGTGCAACAGCCCGATGTGCCCGTAAGAGGCCCGGCGCGAAACCGTGAGCCGTGTTCCGAGGGCCCGGGCAGCTACCGGGCCCTCTTTGTTGCGCCCCGGTTCACACCGGGACGGGAGTGTTGCGCGATGGAAGGCCCGGGTCGGACGCCCGGTGCGGGATCTCGCGGGAGCCTCGCGGCCTCATGGATTGGTCCGGCGGCTCCTCGTACAAGCGCCACACCCGGATCCCGCGGACGCGATGCGGCGCGGAGGAGACCCAGATGTCGTCCTCGTGGGAGTCGGATGAGATGAGCACGTGGCTGCCCGGCACGAGGGATACCGGGGCGCCGACCATGAAGCCGAATCGGGTGGTGCCCGCGAGGGCATCATCCACGAGCCCCGCGACCGGCATACCGAGTTGTCCGGCGTTCCCAAGAAGCCAGCGGGTGTGTTCGCCCACGCCCCAGAGCCAGAGCTCCTCCGCGCCGGCATCGCGCACGTCACGCGCGACTTCGCGGAGCCGTGCGCGCCGCGCACAGTCAAGGGCGCGCCGGGAGGCGGCGGGACGGTTCCATTGGTCCCACAACCACGCAATGAGGCCTTCGCGCGACGGCGCTGACCCATGGAGCATCCGCTCGACCTCCAGGCCGCCACCCGACTCCGGCGTCCGCGCAAGACTTGCGCGAATGACCGATTCAACCTCTTGACGCGCGGAAATCGTGGCTGCCGGAAGCTCGCTCCAGGCCTGCAACAGGTTCGGGGCGACGATGGCCGCTTGATCGGGCGTGGATCGCCCTGGATCGTCCGGGAATCGCGTGCGATGCCGGTACAGCGTCTGTGGGAGACAGCCGAGTTCATGCTGGCGGGACAGCCGGAGCCAGAGCTCATAGTCCTGGGCCCGGTGGCAGCGCTCGTCGTAGCCGCCAGCGGCGAGAACCGTCTCCCGCCGGAGCATCATCGAGCCATGCGCCAGCGTGTTGCCCAGGAGCAGACGCCAGCGCAGGGCCGCGGGCTCGCACGGCGGACGGACCGTGGTGAGCGTCCGGCCATCCGGCCCGATGAGCTCCCACGCCGCGCCCAGGGCGGCAAGGGCCGGATGCCCGGCCATGTGGGCGGCCTGGAGGGCCAGGCGCTCGCGCGGGCACTCGTCATCCGCATCCATGCGTGCCACGAGAGAGTGGCGCGCCTGACGAAGAGCGAGGTTGAGGGCCGCCGAGAGGCCCGCCTTCGGGAGGCGCAGAATCCGAACGCGAGTGTCGGACGCCGCGATGGACTCGACGCGGGCCGTGGTGGCCGCATCGGAACCGTTGAGAATCAGGAGGAGTTCGAGGTCGCGGAGGGTCTGTCCGGTGATGCAGGAGGCGGCCCGCTCCAGCGCATTGCCCGGCGGGGCGATGTGGACCGGCAGGGCGACGCTGACCGCAGGAAGGGGGGCCGAGGCCATCGCCCCACCATCGGCCCAGACGGGCACGCCGGAGCAGCCCGACGGGGCCAAAAAGTCGGCCCCGGCCCGCTTCCCGGCCGATCCCCACACGATGGCCCTGACAGGATCAGCCGGTGTCGGTACGGGCGTTGGCGCCCGCGTGCACGCCCGCCCGGATGCGCCCGGCCCCGCGCCGGCCCCCGCCCCGAGGTATCGCACGGCCGTGCGGTACACCGATCGCGAGGGCAAGGCCCGTTACATCGCGGACAAGTACCGGGCCCTGCTGTCGGCGAGCGTGCTGGACGTGGGGTGCGACGCGGCCCCGCTGCGCGAGCTCGTGGCGCACCCGGAGCTCTACAAGGGTGTTGACATCCGGCCCGACGCGGACCTGGTGGTGGACCTGGACGCCGCGGAGCTGCCCCTGCCCGCCCGGAGCTTCGACACGGTGGTGTGCACGGACGTGCTGGAGCACCTGGAGCGATGCCACGCGGTGTTCGACGAGCTGTGCCGCGTGGCGCGCGGGCACGTGGTCGTGTCGCTGCCCAACCCGCTGCGGAACCTCATGATGGCGCTGGCCGCGGGGACGGAGGGTCGGCTCAAGTACTACGGGCTGCCGGTGGACCGCCCGCCGGACCGGCACCGGTGGTTCTTCGGGCACGAAGAGGCGGTGGAGTTCCTCACGGCGCGCGGGGGACGGGCGGGGTTCCGGGTGGAGCAGATCGACGATGAGGAGGGCGGCTGCCCCTCGTGGCGGGACCCGGACGGGCGCAACCTGCTCGGCTCCCCGAACGTGCGCGCGGGCACGCTCTGGTGCGTCCTGCGCCGGGGAACGCCATGAGCGGCGCGACGATCGCCGACGCCCTCGTCGTGACCTTCACGCGCGCCGTCGGCCTGGCGGACTGGGAACGCGAGGGACTGCTCGAACGCGAGTGGGCGCTCTACGAGCGCCTGCGGGCGCGCGTGGGGCGGGTCGTGCTCGCCACGCACGGCGCCTCGGGCGAGCGCGCGATCGCCCAGCGCCTGGGACCGGGGGTAGAGGTCGTCGCGTGCGCGCCCGATATCGACGAGGCCCGCGGCGCGACCGAGATCCCCGCGCGGGTGGCGGACGCGGTCGGCCCCTCACGCCGGGTCGTGGTGAAGACCAACCAGATGGACGGGGGGCTGCTGGCCGTGGCGATCGGCGCGGCGCTGCGGGAGGCC
>CAYWOF010000197.1:0-6794 GCA_964459825.1 uncultured Phycisphaeraceae bacterium
GGCTTCTCCCTGGTCCTCCTGGTGGGCGTGCTCATCAGCGATCACTTCTCCCGGGCGCGCCTGGCCCGGCTCGAGCCCGTCGAGAGCGACGACCCGGAGATCGCCCGTGCCGAGCCAGGCCTGACGGCCCCGCCCGCCGCACTTCCCGGACGCGAGGAGACCCCCACCACCGCTGAGGCCCCTCTCCGGGGCACACCCATCGTGGAGATCGCCCAGGGCTCGGGCATCACACGCTCGGGCCCGGAGCCCGAGACTTCGCCGGCCCCCACGGCGGGCGCTGACGAACTCGAGACCGCCATCGAGCGCTCCGGCGGCCGGATCGTCCGGACCGCCGATGGCGCCACGCTGATCGTGCCCCCTGCCGGCCCGGCCGCACCCGGCGCCACCCCGGGTGCCGGCGAGGGTGCCGTTCGAGAGCCAACGGCGCTCGCGGATGGCCCTGGCTCCCCGACCCGTACGCCGACGCCCTCGGCGCCGGTGAAGTTCCACGAGGTTGCCAAGGGTGAGTCGCTGTACCAGATCGCCAAGGTCCACTACGGTTCGGGCAATCTCTGGAAGAAGCTCGCCGAGCACAACAAGGGGGTCGTCGGGGCCAATGGCTCGGTGCGGGAGGGGGTGCGGATCGCCCTGCCGCCCAAGGAAGTGCTGACGGGCAAGGCCGAGCCCGCGCCGGCCACCACCACGGCCCCGGCCCAGGAACCGATCAAGACCCCGGCCCGGCCCCCGGCCTCCCGGCCCGGGACCCGTCCGACCGCGCTGGCCACCTACACGGTCAAGGACGGGGACACGCTCGGACACATCGCCCAGAGGGTGCTCGGCTCGGCCCGGCGCGCCGGCGACCTGCTGGCGGCCAACACCGACCAGATCGACGATGCCGACGCCATCCGCACGGGCATGGTCCTGAAGGTCCCATCGCGTTGACGGGCGCGGAACGCACGGGGCGAAGGTCGGAGGTCGCGTGTTCGCCAAGCTGCTCGTGGTGATCATCACGATCGGGGCGTGCGCCTGCGTGCTGCTGGGCGCGCGCCAGGCGCGGATCGTCGCGGCCCATGAACTGGCCGAGGCGCGGCTGCGCCTGGCGCGGCACGACAACGACCTGTACCGTCTCCGCGCGGAGATCGCATCCCTGGCGGCCCCCGATCGGGTGCGCCGGATCGCGGGCGCGATCCGACCCCTTCGCCCCGTCGGGCCCGACGCGCTGGCGGAGTCCCTGGCCCTGCGCCTGGGGCGGGCGTGGATGGCGCCGATCCCGGGCGACGCACCGGGAGCCGCCCCATGAGCGACGAGTCCCACCGGGAGTTGGCGCCCGCTCCGGAGGCGGGAGCGCCCGCGGTGCGTTCGCGCGCCGACACGGCCGCGACGCTGACGGTCACCCTCGCGTGCGTGCTCTTCCTCGCGCTGCTGGCGCGGATCGCCCAGCTCCAGCTCGGCCCCTCGGACCGGCTGCGCGAGCACCTCCAGCAGCGCGTGACCAGCCGTGAGCTTCCGGCGATCCGGGGCAACATCGTGGACCGCCGGGGCCGGCTGCTCGCCGCCACGCGATTCGGGGCCCGGGCGTTCGTCGATCCGACGGAGTTCCCCGATCCGCCCGATGAGGCGATCCAGAGGCTCGCCGGGGCGTTGGGACTCGAGGCCGACGCGCTCGGGGACCGGATCATCGGCGCGATGGAGGCGAACAGCCGCGCCCTCCGGCAGCGCCCGGACGTCGAGCCGAGCGAGCCTGGTTCCGGCCTGGGCGGCTGGCTCCTGGCCCGGATGGCCGGGCCGCCGGCGGACACGGGCGCGGGCTCGGCGGCGGGGCTGCGCCGGTACGTGCGCGTGAGCGATGTGCTCGACGACGAGAGGCTCGGCGCCGTCCGGGCGCTGGACATTCCGGGCGTGCACGTGGAGACCCGGGGGGTGCGCGAGTACACCGCCGACGCGCTGGCCGCGGCCATCGTCGGCAAGGTCGGGGAAGAATCCCGGTTCAACCTCGGGACGGAGGCGACGCACGATGGCGACCTGATCGGCGAGCCGGGTCGCGTCCTGTACGTGCGCGACGCCCAGGGGCGGCCGCTGTGGATGGGCCCCGGCTCGTACGCGCCGCCCGATCCCGGGGGCGACATCCGGCTGTCGATCGACCTGGAGCTGCAGCGGATCGCGCTGGAGGAGCTCCGGCGGGGGATGGAGGACGCGGACGCGGCGGGCGCGCGCCTGGTGCTGATGGACCCGGCGTCGGGCGAGATCCTGGCGATGCTGGGCCGATGCCCGAGCGACCGGCCCCGATGCGCCGCCCCCGGCGGCGCGGTACGTGGCCCTCAAGCCCGATCCCGGACGCGACGTCCACCCGGCCCTGGCGCGCAACCGGTGCGTGGAGGACGTGTACGAGCCGGGATCGACCTTCAAGCCCTTCGTCTGGGCCACCGTCACGGAGCTGGGGATCTTCACGCTCGACGACGTCATCGACACCGAGGGCGGGGTGTGGAACACGCCCTACGGGCGGCACATCGAGGATGTCGTGCGCCGCGACCGGATGACGTGGACCGAGGTCCTCATCAACTCGTCGAACATCGGCATGTCCAAGTCGGTCGAGAAGCTCTCGCACCAGCAGCTCCACGACGCGGTGCGGCGCTTCGGCTTCGGCCGGCGGACGGGCGTCGAGCTTCCCGGCGAGGCGACGGGCCTGGTGACGTCGATGCGGGACTGGTCCAAGTACACGCAGACGTCGGTGGCGTTCGGCTACGAGGTGGCGGTGACGCCGATCCAGATGGCCCGGGCGTTCTGCGGGTTCGCCCGGGGCGGCGACCTGGCGGGGACGCTGCCCGCGGCCCGCCTCGAGCCGCCGCACGAGGGGGAGAACGCCATCGTGCACCGCGTGATGGACCCGGGCGTGGCGGAGACGGCGCGCCACACGCTCGTGCACGTGGCGCGGAAGGCCGAGGAGCGCCTGGCGCGCCTGACCCGGGAGACGGGCTGGCGCTACATCATGTTCGGCAAGTCGGGCACGGCGCGGATCGCGCTCGGGGCCCCGCCCGAGGGCAAGCGCCGCCCGCGGGGCTTCTCGGGGTACCTCGACGGGCAGTACCACTCGAGCTTCGTCGCGGGCGCTCCGGTCGAGGACCCCCGCCTGGTGGTCGTGGTGGTGATCGACGACCCCGGCCCGAGGCTCGCCCGGCCCGACCGGTTCGGCGCGGCCGTCGCCGCCCCCGTGGCGCGGCGCGTGCTCGAGCGCGGGCTGACGTACCTCGGGGCCCCGCCATCGCGAACGGCCGAGGCCCGGGCCGCCCGGTGATGGGGCGGCGAGCGCGGGCTCAACGCCCAAGGGGCGTGCCGGCGCGGGGCTCGACGGGCGCCGGTTGTCGCCCACGGCGACCGCCCGACCGCTGGTGACCATTCTCCTCCCCCCTTCCCCCTTCGCGTGCCTGGCGGGCTGCTATGTCCGTCGCACGTCGGACTCGACGAGGCCATCGGCGAGCCGGATGGTGCGGTGGCAGCGCGCCGCGACGTTGTCATCGTGCGTGACCATGATGACGGTCATGCCCTTGGCGTGCAGATCATCGAACGTGTCGAGGATGGCCTTGCCGGTGGCGGAGTCGAGGTTGCCCGTCGGCTCGTCGGCCAGCAGGACGACGGGGCGCGTGACGAGGGCGCGGGCGATGGCGGCGCGCTGCTGCTGGCCGCCGGAGAGCTCGCGCGGGCGGTGGTCCAGGCGGTCTCCCAGGCCGACGCGCTGGAGGGACTCGACGGCGCGGGCGCGGCGCTCGCTCCGGGGGAGGCCCTGGTAGAAGAGGGGCACGGCGACGTTGTCCTCGACGGTGAGCTGCGGGATGAGGTTGAACGCCTGGAAGACGAACCCGATGGTGCGCCCCCGGAACTCGGAGAGCTCCTCATCGTTCATCTCGGTCACGTCGCGCCCGGCGAGGAGGTACTGGCCGCCGGTGGCCTGGTCGAGGCACCCGAGGATGTTCATCAGGGTGCTCTTGCCCGAGCCGGAGGCGCCCATGATGGCGACGTAGTCGCCGCGCCGGATGACGATGTCCACGCCGCGGAGGGCCTCGACCATGACCGAGCCGTCGGGCTTGTAGTAGGTCTTGCGGAGCTGGCGGAGCTCGGCGACGGGGGCCCCCTCGGGCGCCCCCTGGGCGCTCGACGGGCGGGCGGGCGCGGGGATGGGGTCGGCGATGGTCATGCGGCGGGTCTGCGTGGAGAACGAGGGCGGGTCAGGGGCATTTCACGGCGGGAGGGATGGAGCGGAGGGGTCCAAGGGAGCAGATCGAGCGGATTGAGCAGAGAGAGCAAAGGGGACGCCACCTGCTCTAAACGCCGTCATGCCCTTTATGCCGCGCCACCCTCGGCCTCCTCCAGTTGCAGGCCGGCGAGGGCGGTCATGGGATCGGCCGCGAACTGGAAGACCTTGTCGAGGCCGGTGACGAGGATGACGGACCAGACCTGGTCGCCGACGGAACAGATCTTGAGTCGGCGGCCCTGGCGGGCGAGGGCCTGGCGGAGGCGGAGCATCTGGGCGATGTTCGAGCTGTTGAGGTAGGTCACGGCGCCGAGGTTCAGGACGACGTGGGGGACCGGCTCGTGGGTGGCGGCGGCCTTGATGACGCGCTCGATGAGCCCGTTGACCTCCTCGGAGAAGGCGGGCTCGTCGGCGAGCTCGGCGATCGCGATGGACTCGGACCAATCGGTGGCCATGGGGGAGTGTATGGGTTGAGTGAGACGGGCGCGGGAGGATCGGCGCGAGCCGGTTGAGAAAAGTGGAGTCGGCACTCCGGATGCCCGGGTGGGCGAGGTTCGGGCCGGATTGCCCTGTCGCACCCGTCGCACGGTGGACGCATGACTGGGCGTGACCCTTCTGTATTCTGACGTTCGGGGCGGGTTGCGGAGGCAGGGCATGAGGAGCTCGTGGGGCTGGTTGCGATGGCTGGTCCTGGCCACCGTGCTGGGCAGCGCGGTGGGCGGGTGCACGTCGCGCCAGCGGGTGGCGATCCGTCCGCTCCAGCCGCCGTCGGAGAAGGTCTGGGGGGAGATCCGGTCGGTGGTGGTGACGCCGGGATACGACGAGGATGCGCGGGTGATCGTCCAGCCGGTGGGGAAGGCGGGGGCGGTGGGTCTCGGGGCGCTCGGGGGAGCGGCCGCGCCGATCTACGTGGGGGGGACGATGTCGGCGAGCACGGCCGGAACGGACATGGGGCTGTTCACGGCGCTGGGGATTCTGGCCGCCCCGATCGGGGCGGCGGTGGGCGCGGTGGCGGGTCCCTCCATGGCGATGCCGGATGCGGAGATCGAGGGGTACCGGGCGAAGATCGAGGAGGCGTTCGCGGGGATCGACCCGGCGCCGGCGATCGCGCGGGGCTTCGCGGAGCGGGCGCGCAGCTCTGCCCGGTTGCCGGCGAGCGTGGGGCCGGGGAAGGGGGGCACGACGGTCGAGCTGACGGTGCTGGGGTTCGGGCTGCGCGGGGATGAGGGGTTCGATCCGCCGCTGCAGACGTTCGTGGTGTTGCGGGGGCGGCTGATGGGGGCGGACGGGCGCGTGGCGCACGAGCTGCTGTGGGGTGCGGGCGGCCGGACGCACGTGTTCAAGGAGTGGGCGGCGCTGGGGCGCGAGGCGGTTCGGCGGGACTTCGATCGCATCGCCGCGGAGCTGGGGCGGCAGGCGGAGGAGGAGCTGCTGGAACTGGTGGTGGTGCCATGAGGGGCATGCCGGGTTTGGGGGGAGTGATGGGATTTGTGCTGGCCGGCGTGGTGGCGGCGGGGTGCGCCGTGCCGCAGAACGGGCTGCGCGCGGAGGGCGGAAGGGGTGAGACCCGGGTGAGCAGCGCGGACCGGATGCTGCGCTGGGAGGCCTTCCCTCGCGAGCGGGACGCGAGCGTGTTCGGGAAGGACCAGCAGCGCCGGATCGCGAACGTGCGGTACGAGTTGCGGGTGTGGCGGAACCCTGCTCGGGGTCACGCGCACGCGACGGGCGGCACGATCGAGGAGCCGCTGACGCTGACGGGGCTGAGGAGCCCGGAGTGGCGCGTGCCGCTCGAGTTCGAGGCGGGGGTGGAGCATCGGTGGGCGGCGCGGGCGCGGTTCGAGCTTGACGGCCGGACTCGGGTGACGCAGTGGACGGGACTGGGGTACGGGCCGGTGGCGCCGGAGGAGCTGTCGATGCGGCCGACGTTCGTGGTGGAGGAGGCGCGGCCGTGAGCGGTGAGCGGTGCCCCCACTCGGTGAGCGGTGAGGGAGAATGAGAGGGTGCGTGGGTGCCCGTGAGCGGTGAACGATGAGCGGTGAGGGAAGATGAGGGGGTGAGTGGGTGGAGGGGTGAGGGGGTGAGGGGGTGAGGGGTACGCGATGGCGGCGGCCGACGGTGCGTGAGACACCGATCACCCTGGGTAGCGGGGGCGGGAGGAGGAGGGGGCGCGAGCTCGGTGGCACGGGGCGCCTTGGGGAAGAGCAGGGGCTCGGCGAGGCGGAGGATGGCGATGGCGGCGCGGCGGCGCTCGGCGTTGGCCGCACGCTCGGGGGGATCCTGCCAGACGGCGCCGGGCTCGAGGATTTCGGTGAGGACTTCGAGGGCGCGCTGGGCGGCGGCGAGGAGCCTGGTGTAGAAAGGGGAGAGAGAGGAGGGGAGCGGAGGATGACAAGGTGACATGGTGATGGGGTGACAAGGTGAAGGAGGCGCTGGAGGTAGAGGAGCCTGGGGGGAATGAGGCGGAGCGGATGTTGAACGGTGACCGGTGAGGGGTGAGGGAGGTGCTGGAGGCAGGGGAGCCTGGGGGGAACGAGGCGGGGTAGACACAGGCGGGACGCCTGTGCCACGA
>CAYWOF010000198.1:0-6721 GCA_964459825.1 uncultured Phycisphaeraceae bacterium
GCGACGCGCCGATCGAGGCGGTCACGCTTCCGTGCGGGGAGCCGGCGGCCGCCGGGGCTCTTCGCCTCCCTCGGCGACACTCACGCTCGCCTCCCCCCTCGCCTCCTGCGGGCGGCCCGCGGCTGGCAGCGTCAAGGCTGCCTGGCCGGGTCCGGGCGCGGAAACGCCCGGGCTTTCCGCGGCGCCCACGGGTGGTATGGACGAGTCGGGCGAGGGTGCGGCATCCTCCACGAGCGTGTCGGACAGCACCACCTCGGGCGCTCGCGATGCCCGGCCCTCCGGCGTCAGGGCGACCGCGATGGGAGCGCCCGAGTCGGCCGTGAATCCCGATGGGGCGGCGACGTGATTCTCGACGTCGCGCGAAGGAAGGGCCGCGTCGGCTTCCGGAGTCGCCACACCCGGGGTCTCGGCCATGTGCGCGATGTCCGAGAGGGCCGGTCGCGACGTCTCCGCGGCGAGCTGGGTCGGCGCCAGTTCTGGAGCGGAGGCATCGGCCGGGTCCGCCGCATCCAGCGCTCGATCCGGTGTGGGCCGGGGCGCCTCGATGCCGAGCGCGGCGGTGGGGGCGCTGGCGTTTATGAAGGGGGTATCCTCGGCCCGTGGCGTTTGGGCCGGCGCTGCGGGCTGGAGGTCAAAGTCCGTAAGGTCGGCGAGCAGTTGGCTCGCCACGCCCCCGCCCGGGCCCTCCCCCGCGGATTCGCCGCTGGTGAGGATCACGCGCCTGGTGCCGCCCCCGCGCACGTAATCGCCGAGCGCCCCGCCCACTTCCACGGCGGTGAGGATCGAGAGCAGGAGCATGTGCAGGGCCAGCGAGACCAGGAGGCACTTGGCCAGCAGGCTGAGCTTGTGCCAACGGCTTCGCCAGCGTGCGTCACGGAGCAGCAGGAGCAGGATGAGGAAGGCGAGAAGTCCCAGGAGGACCCAGAGCAGCCAGGGCAGGATGACGCCGAGCAGGGCCCGGAGGCCGGCACCCGCCCGGGCCCAGTCCGTCTCGCGGAAGACCTCGCGCGAGGTGCTCGAGTAGAGGTCGTAGCGCGGGGCCTCGGCTCGGGCCAGGGTGTGCGCGCCAGCCCGTTCCGGTGCGCCGGGCGGCGGCCCGGATTCGGGACCCGAGGGACCGGCGACCTCGGCGGGCTCCGGGCGCGGGCGGTCCGAGCTGAAGAAGAGCTCGTATCCGCCCATGGCCAGGGCGGGATCCAGCTCGTTGGCCGCGGAGTTGATCGCCGGCCCCAGGTTCTCGGGCGCGAGCTGGCGGTTCCGGAGATTGCGGGAGCGGTAGAGGTCGAAGCCCCCGAGCCCACCGGGCCGATCGGAGGCGAAGTAGAGAAAATCAGCGAACGGGCTCAGGGCGGGCGCGCCCTCGTTGAAGGGTGAGCAGAGCTCGGCCAGGCGCACGGCATCGGACCATCCCTGATCGCCGGCGTGGGACGAGTAGAGGTCGTAGTCTCGGGTGCGGATATCCTCGCGGATCGTGGCGGGCCAGGCGTCCGCGGGTATGGGTCCGACCTCTTCCGGTCGGGGACGGTTGGACGCAAAGTACACCCGGTCTCCACCGGCGGAGAGGGCCGGGCCATAGTCGTTGTACCGGCTGTTGACGCCGGGCCCGAGGTTGGTCGGCTCGCGCCAACCCGTTTCGGTGCGCCGGGCGACCCACAGGTCGTACCCGCCGAGGGATCCGGCCCGGTTGGAGTAGAAGTAGAGACTTGTCCCATCCCGCGAGGGCTCGGGCCCCAGCTCGTCGGCCTCGGAGTTGATGCCGGCCAGGGGTTCGGGCTCGGTCCAGCCGCCGGGCGTGCGCCGGGCCGTGTAGAGGTCGGCGTTGGCGCCCGCGCGCCCCCGGACGAAGTAGAGCGTCAGGCCGTCCCAGGAGAGGCGAGGCTCGTAGTCCTCCGCGCTCCCGCTGATGAAGGGCGGCAGGGGCGCCGCCGGCTGCCACAGGATGTCGCGCGCGGGAGCGAGGGGCAAGGGCGTGCGGATGGTGTCGGCGTCCGTGAGGAACGTCGCGTGGGCGACGCGGTCGCGCCACGCCAGGCCGAGGCCTCCGGCCGCGGCCACCAGGAGCAGGACGCCCAGGATGATCCAGGTTGGCCGTTTCATGTGCGCGCCCGTTCCGGGGTTGATGGGCCTACTTGGTCGGGATGGTGTCGAGATACGGCTGCTGAACCCCCGCGCCCTTGCAGATGTCCAGGGCCGCCGCGACGGCGGCGTAGCTGGCGTTCCGGTCGCCGCGCACGGTGACCCTCTGGTCCGGATTGGCGCCCACGGCCTCGGTGACCATCGCACGCAGCTCCTCGGGGGCGACCTCGCGTCCGGAGAGGTAGATCCGACCCTCGGCGTCGACGTTGACGATGAGCTCGCGCAGCGCCGTCGTGATCGGCCCGCTCGACGAGGCGAAGGGCAGGGCGATCTCCATCTCGCGTTCGACCTGGGCGATCGTCGTCGCCAGGAGGAAGAAGATGAGCAGGTTGAAGAGCACGTCCACCATCGGAACGAAGTCCAGGTGGATGCTCTCGAGCTCGCGGTCCTTGATGAGCACGCGGGGCTCCTTTCAGGCGGTCGCGACGGCGCCCAGCGCCGGCTTCATCTCGACGGCGGCGGGGGTCGGGGCCTGTGCCGGGACAGCGGGCGGCGCCGCGACCGGCGCGGGGGCCAGGCCGAACTCGCGGTCGATCCACTCGCCCGCGAGGCGATCCAGCTCCGCCGCCCGGGCGTCGATGCGCCCCATGAGAAGGTGGTAGCAGACGAGGACGGGGATCGCGACGAGCAGGCCGGCCGCGGTGCAGGTCCAGGCCTCGAAGATGCCCTTGGCCAGGAGCTCGGTCTTGCCCAGCGCCCCGGCCGAGGTGGCGATCGCCTGGAAGGTCTTGATCATGCCGAGGATGGTGCCGAGCAGCCCGAGCATGGTCGAGCACTGCGGGAGGGCCGAGAGCAGGCGCATCCGCTGGCGCAGCCGGACCAGCTCGCGCGAGCCGGCGTGCTCCACCGCCTTCTCGACCTCGTCCCGGGTCGCCCCTCGATGGGTGAACACGGCGGCGAGGACGTTGGCCGCGGGGCTCGCGTCGGCCCGGCAGTAGTCGATGGCCCGGGTGCGGTCGGGCGCCACGGCGCCCAGCCCTTCCACGAACCGGCGCCGGATCACGGCGCCGCGTCGGAGGACGATGCTCCGCTCGACGATGACGGTGACGGCCACCAGCGAGCACAGCCCGATGACGACCATCGTCGGCCCGCCCTTGACCACGAAGTCCCAGGCCGAGTCCAGCGACCCGCCCGCCACGATCTCGGCCGGGCCGGGCGGGCGCGCCCCCGGCGCGCCGCCGGTCCGGGCCAGGGTCGAGAAGAGCAGATCGAGCGTGGTCATCGTCAACCTCCTTGCGGTGCCCTTGTGGTCGATCCCATCGGGTGCTCGGGTGGGTCAGCCGCCGCGCGGCGGCGGCGGCGTCGCCAGCTTGCCCAGGCGTTCGGCGGCCAGGGTCGCCCAGCGGCTCGAGGCGAAGCGGTCCCGCACCTGCTCGTACTGCCGGCGCGCATCCTCGGGCCGGGCCGTCTCCTCGAAGCAGCGCCCGGCCTCGAAGAGCGCGGCCGCGCTCCACTCCGGATAGGCATAGAGGATGTCCACCCGGAGCAGCTCACGGATCGCGTCGTCGTGCCGGCGCTGCGCGAAGAGGCACTCGCCGATCTGGAACTGGGCGCGTGCGGCGGTGGGGCCCTGGTGGCGGGCGACAACCTCCCGGTACGCCGCCAGCGCCTCGTCGAACCGGCGCAGGTTCTCGCAGGCCCAGCCGACGCCGAAGCGGGCCTGGAACCAGAGCTCGCCATCCTTGAACGCGTCGAGGTACCGGCGGAACGCCTCCTCGCTGGCGGGCCACTGGCCCTGGCCGGCGCGGGCCTCACCCAGGCGCAGGAGCGCGGGCGCCAGGAACTCCGCGTCGGGGTCGGCGTCCACGAGGCGCTGGAGGTGCTCCGCCGCCTCCCGGTGCCGACCGAGCTTGAGCAGCGCTTCGGCGCAGACCAGGTCCGCGGAGTGGTCCAGGTCGCTCTCCGGGAAATCGCGCTGGAAGCCGGCGAGGCACGCGGCCGCGTCCGCGTACCGCTCGAGCTTGAGCGCGCAGACCCCCTGCCGGTAGGCCACCTGGGCCAGGACCTCGGACGGGAGCGCGGAGCCCGAGTCCGGGCCGAGCCTCTGGGCCTCGGCCAGGAGCCGCGCGGCCTCCGCGTGGCGCTGGGCCTTCATGTGCAGGCCGGCCAGGTCGAGCAGCGCGTAGACCCGCAGCGGCGCCGGCACGCCGTCGTCGAGCAACGCGCGGTTGGCCGCGACGGCCTCGTCCTCTCGATCCAGTTCGCGCAACGCCCAGGCCTTCTCGTACATCACCGAGCGCCGGAGGTCGGCGTCCAAGCCCGGCGCTCGGCGCTCGACCTGGGCGATCTCGCGCAGGCCGCCCTCGGCATCGCCCGAGCGGATGGTGGCGATGGCGCGATGCGCCCGGGCCGCCGGCGCCCGCTCGTGCCGGGGATGGTCGTCGATGAGACGGGTCAGGGCGTCGATCGCCTCCGGGTAGCGGCCCGCCCCGAGGAGCGTCAGGCCCCGCTGGAAGAGCGACTCGGGGATCAGGTCCTCCGCCGCTCCCGAGTCCGCCACCCGACCGTAGAACGCGGCGGCGGTGTCGGGATCGCCCGCCCGGGCCGCGATCGCTCCGAGGTGGTTGAGCGCGTAGGGCGCGAAGCGGGACCGCTCGTCGATCGCGAGGACGGCCTCGAACTCGGCCTTCGCCTCGGCGTCGCGATGCAGCGTCACCAGGGCCTGGGCGCGCTCGAAGCGCGCCTGGAGCGTCTGAGGGCTGTCGGGGTGCGACCGAATCAGCTCGTCGAGTGACTCGAGGGCCCTGGTGGGGTTGTCCTGCCGCAGGCGTGCGATGGCGAGCTTGAGCAGCGCATCGTCGGCCCCGTCGAGGGCCGGGGAGGCCCCGTCGGGTCCCAGGTAGGCGGTGAGGTGGCGCTCGGCCTCGGCCCAGGCACCCGCGTCGAACGCCCCTTCGCCCAGAGCGAGGAGCGCCGGCCGGAACGGGCCTCCGTCCCGGCCGGACGCTGCACTCGCGAGCAGGAGCGGGCGAGCCTCGTCGTTGCGCCCGAGGCGGTGCAGGGCCATTCCGCGACGGAAGGTCGCCGCGGGGGCCAGGGCATCGCCCGGGTGCTGCTCGAGGAAGTGCCGGTACCGGCCCTCCGCCCGGTCGAAACGCCGGGCCAGATAGTCGTTCTCCGCGGCGAGGAACGCGACGCCCGGCGCCTGCTCGTGGCCCGGGTAGGAGCGCAGGAACTCCTCGCACAGCGCGAGGCTCGCGTCGTACCGCGACCGCCGATGCTCCAGGGACGCCTGGGCCTGGAGGGCCCCCGGTGCCAGCGGATGCTGCGCGAACCGCTCGCGGAACTGGCCCATCGCCTCGATGGCAGCCGCGGGATCACCTTCGATCCGCGAAAGGGCGATCGCGCGGTCGTAGAGCATCTCGGGGAGCAGCTCGCTCTGCGGGAAGCTCGCGCCGGCCTCCGCCAGGCGAGCGGCGGCGTCCGGTGCGTTGCCCTCGCGCAGGGAGCACTTGGCGAGCCAGTAGGCCGCGTCGTCGTGAAGGGACGCGTCTCCGGACGTTGCCACGCGCTCGAAGGCCGCGCGGGCGCCCGTGGGGTCATCGAGGTCGAAGCACGCCCGCCCGCGCAGCAGCCAGGCGCCGGGCGCCGCCCCCGATTCCGGGAATCGCCTGAGCAGATCGTCCGCCAGGGTCGCGGCCTGCCGGGCATCGCCCTGACGCTGGAGGATCTGGGCCGCGCCCAGCATCGCGTCCGGCACCAGGCGCTCCGGACCGTTCCGTGCCACCGCCTGGTACTGAGCCAGCGCCTGGGGGAGCTGACCGGCTCGGTGCTGGGCCTGGGCGAGCAGCAGTCCCGCCTGCTCGGCGATCGCCCCCTCGGGCGTGCGTGCGAGGATGGCCGCGAACCGCTCGGCGGCCTGCGCGGGGCGCCCGCGCGCCGTCTCCGCAAGACCCCAGAACAGCTCGGCCCGATCCCGCTGGGCACCCTCGGGCCATCGGCGGGTGGCGTCCGCACCGGCCTTCGCGGCCTCATCGTTCCGTCCGGCCCGCTGCAATGACTCCACCAGCAGGGCCGCGGCGTCCGGGGCGCTCGCGTGCGATCCATGGTCCCTCACCACTCGCTCGAAGCAGGTGGTAGCCAGGGCAAAGTCGGCCGCGCCCAGGGCGCAATGCCCCCGGAGCAGGAGCACCTCGGGTGTGTAGGTGAAGTCCGCGACCTCGAGGAGCCGGTCCAGCTCCGGCGCGGCCTCGTCGAACCGGTTCAGGCGGAAGAGGCAGACGGCCAGGCCGTACCTCGCCGTGGCGGCCCGATCGTCCCGCGGGTTGGCCTCGATGAACGCCCGGTACTCGGTGATCGCCAGGTCGTAGAGGCCCCGGTTGAGCAGCCCGTTGGCCGTCAGGTACGGACGCAGGGCGTCCTCGCTCGGAGGCTGAGCCCAGGCGGATGGGGCCGCGGCCAGGAGGATCGGGACGAGGGGAACGAAGCGGCGCGAGCGAGCGCGGCGTCGGGACGGCATGGGCCACCTCCGTGAGCGAGTAGGAGCCGGCGCGATGGCTCCGGACGCGGGGCGTGACCTGCGCGCGGTCGTCGCCCGGTGGGCCGGAGGGGAAACAGAGTACCGCAGGACGGCGGCGCCCGCGTC
>CAYWOF010000199.1:0-6717 GCA_964459825.1 uncultured Phycisphaeraceae bacterium
GCGCGTCGGGCTCCAGCACGCGCCGGCGCTTCTCGACGTGGTAGAGTTCGCCGATCACCGCCACGCTCGTGATGATCACGACCCAGAAGGCTGTCAGGGCGTGCTGCGCCGAGACCATCGAGAGCAGCGGGCCCTTCGACGCGATGTCCACGGGGAGGAGCAGCGCCATGTTGAACGCGATGCTCCCGAAGGCGTTGCCCAGGGCCAGGTCGAACGCGCCCAGGCGCACGGCGGCGATGGCCGCGACCAGCTCCGGCAGCGTCGTGCACAGGGCCACGAGCGTCGTGCCGACGAAGGTCTCGCCCAGCCCCGACAGCTCCGCGATCGTGCCAGCCGAGCGGGAGAGGAACGGCGCCGCGATCAGGATCCCCGCCGCGGCGGCGCCGAACTGGGAGATCGCGCCGCGTAGCGCCTCGGGGCGACCCTTGCGCGCCGGCCCGGGCTCAACGGCGCCCTCTTCCCTGGCCTTCTCCTGGGCCACACGCTGGTCGTAGAAAACGATCCGCACGCCCAGCGCGTAGGCGATGAAGACCACGACGCTTCCCAGGCCCACGCCCCAGAGGGAGACGCCAAAGCGGCTCAGGATCATGATGCCCGCGATGGAGGTCAGGAGCATGCCCATCGCGGCGGAGAGCGCGTGCGCCGCCGCGGCACGCGAGAGCATCCACCCGCGCTGCTTGTGCACGAGGTCGGCGACGGCCAGGACGAGGAGATTGAACAGGCAGGCGCCCAGGAGATTGCCCACGGCGATGTCGTCCAGGCCCTGCACGGCGGCGCTGATGTCCACGCTCAGTTCCGGCAGAGATGTCGCGCTCGCCAGCAGCACCGAGCCGATGAGCAGGCGTCCGAAGCCCGTGAGGTCGGCGATGCGGTCGGCGGCGCGCGTCAGGAAGGTGCCCGCGACGATGATCGCGGCGGCGGCGAGCAGAAACTGGATGAGGGTGGGGAGCATGATGCGTGTTTCCGCGGACGTGGACTGCGCGGAGGCCGCTCGCGCGGTCCGATCGGCCTGCACCCGCCGGGCCTGCGTGTGCGCCCCGTTCGCCGATCGCGAGCCGGTGCCTGGGGTCCGCGGGCTTCACGGCGAGCACCGAGCCCCGGGACTCGCGAAGGGCCTTCCCGGCGGTCGTGCCCATCAGCAAGCGCGAAGCATGGAGAATAGTGCGGGCGTGTGCGCCCGGCACGATCAGAGGCGCCCACCTTCGGGGGGTGCGGTCGCGGGGCCAGAGGACCGAACCGATCAGAAGCCATCCTGCCCAGTCCGCCAGGGGTGCGCGATGCGGTCGGGAGCGCGCGCGATGCGGACGCCCGCGACGACGATCGGCAGGGCAGCGGCCCAGAACAGGAGGATCACCGTCGTCACGCGGGGCCTGGCCTCGTCCGGCCGGCCGTACCCGGACTGAAACAGCGAGACCCCCCAGACAGGCGCCCGGGCGGGCCGCGGTCGCGCGGCATGCCGGCGTCCGGGATGGGGGGCCCGGAGGCGCGGATCGAGGAAGTTTCCCCGATGGGCGGGCGCCGCGACGCGGTCATGATGAGGGCGCCCCGGACGGTTTATCGACCCGAGGCCCGCGGAGCAGCGCGATGAGCTCGGCCGTGTCCCCGCCCCCGCATCCCCGCTCGCTGCAAGGGGTGGGCGCGCTCCCGGTTGAGCCGAGCCGGACCTCAGCTCAGACAGGAGAACAGCCATGACCCTGAACACGCTCAAGGACCTGCTGACGGAGCAGCTCAACGAGTTGTACGCCGGCGAGAAGCACGCCCTCCAGGTCCTGCCCAAGCTGGTTCGAGCCGCAACCAATCGGAAACTGTCGGACACCCTCCAGTCGCAGGAGAAGGAAACCCGCGAGCAGGCCTCACGCCTGGAGGCCATCTTCCGCATGCTCGACATCGAGCCCCGGAGGGTCGAGACCAAGGGCATGAAGGGCCTGCTCGAGGACTGCATCCGGCTCGCCACGGCTGCCAGGGCCGAGCCCCACGTCCGCGATGCGGCCCTGATCGCCGTGGCGCAGCACGTGAAGCACGATGAGATCGCCGGGTACGGGTGCGCCCGGACGTGGGCGAACCTGCTGGGATTCCGGGATGCGGCCGCGCAGCTCCAGACGACCCTGGAGGAAGAGCGCCGGGCCGATCGCGACCTGACACGGGTCGCCGAGGGCCTGAACCAGGAGGCGCTGGCCCCGGCCGCGGTGTGAGCCGCGAGGACGGAGAGAAGAGGCGGGGGGAAGGGTGTGGGGGGACCGAAACGGTCCCTCCACGCATTGAAGGGCAGGGACTCGACGTACGCCCCCTCCGCAGCCGGGCGCACGCGCGCCGGCGGGACGACCCGGACCTGGAGCTCCGGCCGTTGCGCGGGGTGGCCGCTGCACGATGGAGCAATGCCATGCAGATCCCCGTTCAGGTCTCGTTCAAGGATGTCCCCGTTTCGGACGCGGTGGAGGCGGCGGCGTGGGAGCACGTCGCCGAGCTCGAGCGCTTTTGCGACCGGATCACGAGCTGCCGTGTCGTGATCGCCGCGCCCCACCGGCGCCACCACAAGGGGGCGGTGTTCACCGTGAGGGTGGATCTGACGGTGCCCGGCGAGGAGATCGTCGTGAACCGGGAGCCCGGGCTCGACCACGCCCACGAGGACGTCCACGTGGCGATGCGCGACGCGTTCCAGGCGGTGCGCCGCCGCCTCGAGGACCACGCCCGACGCGTGCGCCAGCAGGTCAAGACACACGCCCGGATCCCCCGGGGCCGGATCGCGATGCTGCGCCCCGAGGCCGGATACGGCTTCATCGCGACGGAGGATGGGCGTGAGGTGTACTTCCACCAGCACGCCCTGCTCGGGGGCGACTTCGCCCAGCTCAGGGCCGGGGACGAGGTGAGCTTCAGGGAGGAGCGGGGGACGAAGGGCCCTCAGGCCACGTCGGTGCGCCTGGCGCACCCGCACCGTCGCGTGCCCGCCCATGAGGAGACACGCCCATGACCACCCAGACCGCGGCCGAAACGCTCGAGGTGGCGATCCCCGTCGGCACGCATGTGCTGCCGGGGACGCTGACCCTGCCCGACCCCGCACTGGGGCTCGTGCTCTTTGCCCACGGGAGCGGGAGTAGCCGGCACAGCCCGCGCAACCGGCACGTCGCCGCCGTCCTGCACGGGCGCCAGGTGGGGACGCTGCTCTTTGACCTCCTCACCGAGCCCGAGGGCGCGGCACAGGAGAACGTCTTCGACATCGGGCTCCTGGCCGAGCGCCTGCTGGCGGCGACGCGCTGGGCCATGAGCGGCGGGCGGACGTTCAGCCTGCCCATCGGGCTCTTCGGCGCGAGCACGGGGGCCGGCGCGGCCCTGGTCGCGGCGGCCCGGGAGCGCCAGGTCCGGGCGGTCGTCTCGCGGGGCGGGCGTCCCGACCTGGCGACGGACTCCCTCGCCGAGGTGCGGGCGCCCACGCTGCTGATTGTCGGGGCCCGCGATCCGGCGGTGGTGCGCCTCAACCGCGAGGCCTACGCCCGCCTGCGTTGCACCAAGCACCTGGCGATCGTGCCCGGCGCCACCCACCTGTTCGAGGAGGCGGGGACGCTCGAGCACGCGGCGAATCTCGCGGCCGATTGGTTCGTCGAGCACCTCAGGCAGGAGCACGGCCCGTGAGCAGCACGCCCTTCGCCAGCCGCCAGGAGGCGGGCCGGCTGCTGGGCGAGCGCCTGCGCGCGCTGCCCCTGCGGAACCCGCTCGTGCTGGCGATCCCGCGCGGCGGTGTCGAGATCGGCGCCCCGCTCGCGAGAGCGATCGGGGCCGAGCTCGATATCGTGCTCTCGCGGAAGCTGCGAGCGCCGTACCAGCCCGAGCTGGCCCTCGGGGCCGTCTCCGAGACCGGGGAGGTGTACCTCGATCCCCACGCCGGGGTCCTGACAGAGCCGGACCGCCGGCACATCGAGACCGAGCGGCGCACGCAGATGGACGAGATCGGGCGGCGTCAGCGGCTCTTCCGCGAGGTTCGTCCCCACGCGCCGGTCGCCGGACGCTCGGTCATCGTGACGGACGACGGGATCGCCACCGGGTCGACGATGATCGCGGCGCTGCGGACCGTGCGTGCCGAGGGCGCCCACGAGATCATCGTGGCCGTGCCCGTGGCGCCGCGCGACCGCCTCGATGAGCTCGGACGCCTGGCCGATCGCGTCATTTGCCTCCGTGTTCCCGAGACGTTCTGGGCCATCGGCCAGTTCTATCGCGACTTCGCCCAGGTGCCGGACGAGCGGGTCGTGGAGGTGCTCCGCGAGTTTGCTCCAGCGCCGCCCGCCGGCGTGCCCGTCCCGACGGACGGCTGACGCCGCGGGGGGGCGTGGGCCGGGAGTTCACCCATGGCAGCGCTGGCCTTCTCCACGGAGGCGTACGCCGGGCTCCGGGATGCGGTCTGCCGCGAGGCGGGCCTGGAGGCCGGGCAGGTCGAGGTTCGGGCCTTCCCGGACGGCGAGCGGTACCAGAGGCTCGACGCTTCGGTCCGCGAACGCGACGTCGTGCTCCTGGCCGGGACCATTTCGGACGCGGAGACGGCGGCGATCTTCGACCTGGCGTCGGGCCTGGTGGAGTGGGGAGCCCGGCGACTGACGCTCGTGCTCCCGTACTTCGGCTACTCGACCATGGACCGGGCCGACCGGGCCGGCGAGATCGTGACCGCCAAGACCCGCGCCTCGCTCCTCTCCGCGATCCCTCGCGCGGCCGGGGGCAACCGCGTCGCGATTCTCGAGCCCCATTCCGAGGGGATTCCGTACTACTTCGCGCCCGGCCTGGGTGCGACGGAGATCCCCACGGGCGGGCTGGTGGCCCGCGTGGCGAGGCGCATCGCCGGCGACGACTTCATCCTCGCCAGCGCGGATGCGGGGCGCGCCAAGTGGGTGCAGGGTGTCGCGCGGGGCCTCGGCGTCGCCGCCGCCTTCGCCCACAAGCGCCGGCTCGGGCCCGAGCGCACCGAGATCGTCGCCCTGCTGGCCGACGTGCGGGGGCGCCACGTCATCATCTACGACGACATGGTGCGGAGCGGGGCGACCCTGCTCGGCGCGGCCCGCGCCTACCGGGATGCGGGCGCCGCCCGCGTCTCGGCGATCGTCACCCACGGCGTCTTCCCGGGCGACTCGCTCGCCCGGCTCGAGGAGAGCCGGCTCCTGGATCGCCTGGTCGCGACGGACAGCCATCCCAGGGCGGGCACCCTCGCGGGGGGCTTCCTGGCCATCGAGTCGGTGGCGCCATTGCTCGCGGAGTTCCTCGCAACGGCGCCGGCGCCCCCCAAGGAGGCCCCGGCGCGTTGAAGGGAGGTACGGCGGTGGGAGGACGATCCAACCCGTGTTCGCGACCTAGCCGAAGCGGATCAGCGGCTTGATCATCCCGTCTTCCTTGGTCTGCATCATCCGGAACGCCCGGCGGATCTCGTCGAACGGGAAGCGGTGCGTCGTCATGGGGAGGGGGTCTACGCGGCCGGTGCGGATGAGCCGCATGAGCCGGCCCATGCGCTCCGACCCGCCCGGGCACAGGGCCGTCCGGATCGTCTTGTCGCTCATGCCCACGCCCCAGTCCAGGCGCGGGATGGGGACGCTGTCTCCCTCCCCGTGGTAGCCCACGTTGGAGATCGTTCCGCCCGGACGCGTGGCCCGAACGCACGCGGCGAAGGTCGCCGGTGACCCCAGCGCCTCGATCGCCGTGTCCACGCCCTGGCCCCCGGTGAGCTTCCGGATCGCCTCCACCGGGTCCTCCTTGGTGTGGTCGACCACGACATCGGCACCATACTTCCGGGCGAGCGAGGCCCGGTTCGGCTTGCTCTCCACGCCGATCACCAGCCCCGCGCCGCACAGGCGGGCCCCGACCGTCGACATCATCCCGATCGGCCCCTCGCCGAAGACCGCCACCGCGCCCCCGAGCGGGATCGCCCCCTGCTCGGCCGCGATGAACCCCGTCGAGAGCATGTCGCAGCAGTAGGCCGCCTGCTCGTCCGACAGCTCTTCGGGGATCGGCGCCAGGTTGGCCGCGGCGTTGTTCACGTGGAAGTACTCGGCCATGCTGCCGTCCTTGACGTTCGCGAACTTCCACCCTCCCAGCATGCCGCCGCACTGGGAGGGGAACCCCCGCAGGCAGTTCTCGCAGGCGTAGCACGGGGTGATCGCGTTGACGGCCACGCGCTGGCCGATCCGGAAGAGGCCCGTGGCGCGCACCGCCTCCCCCAGCTCGTGGACCACGCCCACCGCCTCGTGGCCGAGCGTCAGGTCCGTGCGCGGCCCGATCGCGCCGGCGACGGTGTGCGTGTCGGACGTGCAGATGAGCGCGGCGGTGGTGCGGACGATCGCGTCGTTCGGTCCGGCGCGGGGAATCGGTTTCTCGATCACCCCGACCTCACCGATCCCGTGCATCACGAAGGCTCGCATGGTCGCGGGCATGGCGAACTCCTTTCTCGACGGGCGCCGCGAGGGCCAGGACCGGTGACGGGCGCCCACTGGCTACTCGGCATCACGCAGCAGCACCTCACCCCGCGTGGGCACCACCACCCGCGGCATCTCCGGCGTGGGACGGACCGGCGCGCGTGCCGGCTCCGCCGTCGGCGCCGTGCCGGCGAGCTCGCGCTCGGCCTGCACCCAGTCCGACAGCGCATCGCCCGGCCCGCCCCCGCGGGCCATGAAGATCTCGAACGCCCGCGTTGCGATCCGCTCGCGCGGGATCGAGCCCTTGGCGGGCGGTGGTGGGATCACGGTTGCC
>CAYWOF010000200.1:0-6707 GCA_964459825.1 uncultured Phycisphaeraceae bacterium
CCGCGCGCCAAAACCAACGCCATGGCAACGGACAATCTGAGCGACCGGCTTCCGGGGCGGGGGCTTTCCAAGCCGCGCGAGCGGTCACGGCGGGCCATCCGGCTGGCGCTGCCCGATGCGCGGGCGCACCCGGAGACGGCGCGGGCGATCGCCGCCGTGCGGGAGCGGCTGCGGGGGGCGCGGTAGGTCAGGGCCGGCCGCGACGGTCCTGGGCCTCGAGGGCGCGCAGGCGATCGTCGATGCCGCGGATGACGTCGAGGTACTGCTGGCGCACGGCCCGGAGCTGCTCGCCGACCTGGGGCGGCAGGCCGGGCTCGGTGAGCTGGAGGTCGATGGCGTCGACGCGGTCCTGGAAGGCCTGTCGGCTGGCCCGGAAGTTGCGCAACTCATCGCGCCGGAGCTGGGCGGGGACCTGGGGCGCGATCGCACGGAGGGGCACGGGCGCGGGAGCGCGCGCGGAGTCCAAGCTCGCGCCGTCGCCGGGCGCGCCGACCCGGGCCTGGCCGCCGATGGTGAGCCCCGTGGGGGTCGGTCCGGGGCGCTGGTCGGCATCGATGGCGCCCGGGTCGCGCGGGGCGATCCACGAGCCGGGGTCCAGGCCGGAGTCGATCACGCGCGCCTCGGCCAGCGCGCGCGCCGTGTAGGGGGGCGAGCGGATCTCCCACGCGGCGCGCAGCGTCGCGGGGTCGAGGGCGCCGTTGCGCGGCTCGGAGGGAAGGCGGCTGTAGCTCCCGGTGCCCACCGTGACGGTCATGGGGCGCCCGTCGCGCACGATGTCGAGCGCGACGGTCTCGCCGGGATCGTGGGCGACGATGCGGGCGCGGAAGCGCTCCGTGTCGCCGATCGCGATGCCATCGATGGCCTCCACGCGGTCCCCCGGCCGGAGCACCTCCGCGGAGGGGAAGTTGGGGTAGACCGTGGCGATCACCACGCCGGCGCCGCGGGGCAGCGCGCTGGTGTCGAAGCGGATGCCGATGGCGGCGCGGGGTTCGAGCATGAAGCGGTGCTCGACGACCCCCAGAAGGCGGGCCCGCTGCTCGGCGGATAGGGGCTCGTCCAGGAGCGCCGCCTCGAGCGATCGCAGGGGAACGCCCGAGGTGTCGAGCAGACGCTCGGTGGCCTCGATGCGGCCGACGGCATCCTGACCGTCCAGGGCCGCCAGGAGCGCATCACGATCGGGCGGCGCCGGCGGCTGGACCCACAGGGCCGCGGCCAGGAGCAGGATCGCGCCGTGCAAGCCGAGCATCACCTCTCCCTTCGACCCGGCAGGCGGTCGGGGGATTGTACCGGAATCCGGAGCCCGGGCCTCGCCCGCGAGGGCGAATTCGGGGTGGAGAGGTGCGGACGCCGGTTCGTGCTTTGGCGGGGCTCAGCCGGCCACGAGGGCCGCGAGGCGTTCGGCGTTGCCGGCGATCCAGGCGGCCTTGGCGTCCACCATGCGCAGGAACGCCGGGCCATCCAGCCCGCCGAAGGCCCCGGTGGCCGCGATGGGGCTCGCGGCCTCGGCGATGAGCGCCTCGATCATCAGCCAGGGCAGGGCGCGGAGCTCGGCGGTGCTGATGACGGCGCCCGGCTCGGCGTCGTAGGCGCGGGTGAGCCGCTTGAAGCGTCCCTCGTCGAGCTCGGCGGGCCAGGACTCGGGGTCGTCGGCGCGCAGGGTCATGGAGAACTGGAGGGCGGCGTTGGCGATGTCGACGGCGCGGGGGGCCAGACGGATGGCATCGTAATCCAGGACGGCGCGCACGCGATGGCCCGCGAAGACCATGTTGCCCGGGTGCCAGTCCGCGTGGATCACCTGCTCGGGCCACGAGCGCACGCCCAGGGCATCGGCCCGGTGGGCGGCGTCGGTGTAGGCCAGGCGCAGGCGGCGCAGGAGGGGCTCGAGCTCGGCGCGGCGCGGCTCCAGGTCCGGACGCGTGGCGATCCGCGTGAGGTGCGCCGGGGGCGTTGCGCCCCCGTGGTAGCTCGATCCGGGCAGGATGCCGGCGCCGGTGGGGAAGTCGGCGGCGAGCGCGTGGAAGCGCGCCAGCAGGCGCCCCGCGTCGGCGGTGGCGTCGAGGGAGTCGTCGTAGGGCTCGCCCGGCAGATACTCGAAGAGCTCGTAGAGATTCCCGTCGAGGGTGAGGAGCGTGGCGTGCTCCGTCCGGGTCTCGAGGAGCCTGGGCAGGGGGAAGCCGCGCGAGGCCAGGTGCGCCTGGAGGGCGTGGGAGAGGAGCACGCGGCTCTCGACCTCCTCGGGCGATCGGCCGGGGGCGATGTGGCGGCGCTTCAGGAGGTACGCGCCGGCCGAGGTACGCAGGAGCACCTTGGGTGCGCGGCTGGAGCCGCGGGGGTACTCGCGCACGCCCTCGATCACCCCGACGTCGTAGCGCGAGCACACCATCGCCAGCTCGCCGGCACCGAACCGGGCCCGGGGTCGGCTCCCGGGCGGAGCGGGGGAGGGGGCGACGGCGGACCCGAAGGCGCCGCTCCCCGAGGGGTCGGCCGGCGAACGCAGGGCGGCCGCGCCCGGAGCGCCCGGGCCGGCGGGAGTGATGGGGGAAGCAGGGTCCTGACCGGTGAACATCCGAGGCTCTATTCGAGCGGGAGGTCCAAGGCGTTCCCGGGACGGTCCAATCGGGGGTGAGAGGAGCGGCGATGGGTGCTCCCGGACGCCGCTCGGGGTCCGCTCGGGGGCTGGGCGGGGAGGCGATTGAGCCCCCCGAGAGGCGATTCACTCGACGTTCTGGACCTGTTCCTTGATCCGGTCGATGGCCCCCTTGACCTCGACGATGGCGCGCGAGATATCGGAATCGGGCGACTTGCTGGCGATGGTGTTGGCCTCGCGCAGCATCTCCTGAGAGAGGAAGTCGAGGGTCCGTCCGACGGGCCGGGGCTCGGCGCTCGAGAGGAGCTCGCCGAACTGCTGCATGTGACCGCTGAGGCGGCTGATCTCCTCGGCGATGTCGGTGCGCTCGGCGTAGGCGGCGATCTCGCGGATGATCTCCACGGGATCGACGCGCAGGTCGGCGGCGGAGAGCATGGCGTCGATGCGTGCCTTGAGGCGCTGCTCGTAGACCAGGACCACCCCCGGGGCGCGCTCGGAGATGAGGGCGAGGCGGTCGGTGATGAGGTCCCGCTGCGCCAGGAGGTCCTCGTGCAGGGCCCGTCCCTCGGTGGCGCGCATCGCCAGGACGCCATCGCAGGCGCGCTCCACGAGCGGCAGGAACGCGTCGCGCGCGGCGTGGAGCCTCGCCTCCTCGTTGGCCGGCGGCTGGAGGACCCCGGGAAGGGTGAGGAGCGACGCCGCGTCGATGGTGACCTCGCCGTGGGTGGCGGTGGTGAGGGGAGCCCGGCGGATGCGCTCGAGGTAGCGCTCGAGGGCGCGATGGTTGACCTCGAAGGCGGCGGCCTCGGTCGCGTCGGTGCACTTGCCCGTGAGGGTGACGGTGCCCCGGGTGAGACGTCGGCGCAGGGCGGCGTCCATCTCGGCCTCGAGGCCCTGGAACTCGTCGGGGAGGCGGATGACCGCCTTGAAGTACTTGCTGTTGAGGGAGCGGACCTCGACGAAGTAGTGGACGCCGCCGACGTGCCCCGCCGCCTCACCGAAGCCGGTCATGGATCGGATCACGGGGCGAGTGTAGCGGCGCGGTCGCGGCCGGGGGGCTCCGGCCAGCGCCTCGGGACGGCCACCTCGCGCGGGGGCGCTCGGCGTGGTTGATGGCGCGCAGGAGCGCGGTGGTCCCGGCCCACGGGACGACCGCGCCTTGGCGTCGGGACGAATCGTCCGACGCGCTCGAGCCGATGCCGGCCCCTGCCCGGTATCATGCGTCGTCGGGCGTCGGGGTCGGGGGGATCCGGCACGCCCGCGGGGGGCGTCCGGCGGGGTGGGCGGGGTGGGAATCGCGGCTGACAGCGTGGAGCGACCATGCCCCGGGACAGGCGGATCGTGGTGGTGGCGAATCGGCTGCCCGTGCAGCGCACGAGGGGGGTGCGCGATCGGTGGGAGGCGGCGCCGGGCGGGCTGGTGAGCGCGCTGCTGCCGGTGGTGCGGGCGCGCCGGGGGGGTTGGGTGGGCTGGTCGGGATCGACCGAGCGCACGGTCGGGCCCTTCGCGCACGAGGGCGTGACCGTCCGGCCCGTGACCCTGACCGAGAGCGAGGCCCGCGACTACTACCACGGGTTCGCCAACCGCACCCTCTGGCCGCTGTACCACGACGCGATCCGCACGCCGGAGTTCGAGCGCCGATGGTGGCGGGCGTATACCGAGGTGAACCGGCGCTTCGCGCGCGCGGCGGCGCGAGCGGCCCGCCCCGGCGACATCGTGTGGGTGCACGATTTCCAGCTCCAGCTCGTCCCGGCGATGGTGCGCGCCCTGCGCCCGGATGTCCGGATCGGGTTCTTCCTGCACATCCCGTTCCCGCCCGAGGAGCTGTTCGCCTGGCTCCCCTGGCGCCGGGCGATCCTGGAGGGGCTGCTCGGGGCGGACCTGGTGGGGATGCAGACCGAGTCGGACGCGCGCAACTTCTCGCGCCTGGCCCGCGCGTACGCGGACGCGGAGGGCACCGACACCGAGCTGGCCGTGGGGCGCCGGCGCGTGCGCGTGGGCGCGTACCCGATCTCGATCGACTTCGACGAGTTCCAGGCCATCGCCGAGCGCCCGGAGACCGTGGCCCGGGCGCGCGAGATCCGGCGCCAGGTGGGCGCCGAGCGCAAGATCGTCCTGTGCGTGGACCGGCTCGACTACACCAAGGGCTTCGACGTGCGCCTGCGCGCTTACGAGTCGATGCTGACGGAGGGCGACGTGTCCGTGCGCCGGCACGTGCTCATGCAAGTGGCCGTGCCCAGCCGCGAGAGCGTGCCCGAGTACGCCGCCCTGCGCGAGAGCGTGGAGGGGGCCGTCGGCCGGATCAACGGCGAGTTCAGCGTCCCGGGGCGGATCGCGGTGCACTACTTCCGGCGCAACCTGGCGCGGGAGGAGCTCGTCGCCTACTACCGCGCCGCCGACGTCATGCTCGTCACCCCGCTGCGCGACGGCATGAACCTGGTCTGCAAGGAGTTCGTCGCGTCGCGCCCCGACCTCGGGGGCGTGCTGGTCCTCAGCGAGTTCGCGGGCGCGGCCCGGCAGCTCCGGCGCGCGATCCTGGTCAACCCGCACGACGTGGACGGCCTGGCGCAGGCGGTGCGCGAGGCGCTGACGCTCCCGCGGGCCGAGGCCCGGCAGCGGATGGCGATCCTGCGCACGGTGGTCCGCCGGCACGACGTCCACGAGTGGGCGCGCGAGTTTCTCGGAGCGATGCCGTGAGCGCGCCGTCCATCGAGCTCGCGATCGAGCGCGTCGCCGGCGCGCCCATCCTCCTCGTCGCCTGCGACTTCGACGGGACCCTGGCGCCGATCGTCCCGCGCCCCGGCGACGCCCGCGCCGAGCCGCGCGCCCTCGACGCGATCGCGCGCCTGGCCGCGCTCGAGTCCACGCACGTGGCCATCGTGTCCGGGCGGGCGCGGGAGGACCTCGTCGCGCGGACCGGGGCCCCCCGCGACGTCCTGCTCGTCGGCGGGCACGGCGCCGAGACGGCCGAGGCCATCCTTCCCCCCGGCGCGCAGGTGGAGGCCCTGACCGCCGCCCTCCGTGCGGTGGCGGAGCGCTTCCCCGGTGCGCTGGTGGAGCCCAAGCCCACCGGCGTGGCCCTCCACTACCGTGGCGTCGATCCGTCCGGGCATGGCGCCCTGCTCGAGGCGGCCGGCGAGGTCGCGCGCCGGGGACAACACCCCGTGCTCCGGCATGGCCTGCTGGTGGTCGAGGTCGGCCTCATCGCCGCCGACAAGGGCGAGGCCCTGCGGCGCCTGGCCGAGCGCTTCCACGCCCAGGCGCTGGTCTTCATCGGCGACGACGCCACGGATGAGGACGCCTTCGTCCGCTTGGGGGAGGGGAATGTTGGTGTCAAGGTGGGCGCCGGCCCCAGCCGCGCCGCGCATCGGGTCGAGTCACAGTCCGACGTGGGCCCGTTGCTGGAGGCGATCGGCGCGACCCGCGCGCGGTCGCTGGGTGCGCGGGCGCCCGAGCCCATCGACGAGCTGGCGTTGCTCTCCGACCAGCGCACCTGCGCGCTCGTGACGCGGGGCGGGCGGATCGTCTGGATGGCCGCGCCGCGGTTCGACTCGGCGCCCCTGTTCGGCGAGCTGGTCGGCGGTCCGCGCGCCGGGTACTTCGAGATTGCCCCGAGCGCGGGCGATCCTGGGCGTGCCGCCACGCGCCGCTACGAGGGCGACACGTTCATCCTGCGCACGGAGCACCAGGGACTGTGCGTCACCGAGTACCTCGACTGCTCGGCCGGTCGCGCGTACCAGCGGGCGGGGCGGACCGACCTGGTCCGGGTCATCGAGGGACGCGGGCGGGTGACGATCCGCTTCGCCCCGCGGGTGGACTTCGGGCGGATGCCCACGCGGCTGATCCGGTCGCCGGGAGGGCTGATCGTCGAGGGGAGCGCCGATCCATCGGCGCTCCACGCCCCGGGGATCCCGTGGGTGATCGACGATGAGGGCGGGCACCAGACGGGCGTGGCCCATGTCGAGCTGGGCGACACACCCCTGGTCCTGGAGCTCCGCATCGGGAGCTCGGGCCTGCGCGACCCGCGCGTCCCGGAGGGCGCGCGGCGCGAGGCCACGCGCGCCTTCTGGTCGGCGTGGGCCCGGACGCTGCGCACCCCCCCGCGCCACGCCGGCGCGCG
>CAYWOF010000201.1:0-6691 GCA_964459825.1 uncultured Phycisphaeraceae bacterium
GAGCGGGTCGCCCCCGCCCGGGCGCGGCGCGGCGTAGCGCATGCTCACGACGTACGCCCCGGCTCCCGGGCTCTCGAACGTGCCCTCGTACCGGCCGGGGCCCACCTGCGTCAGCTCGATGTCCGTCCCCTTCCCGTCGGGCGTCGCCACCCGTCCCCGGAACGTCGCGAAGTTCAGGCGTTCGCCGGTCTGGTCCAGCGCCTCGACGATCACCCGCGTCTGGTCCCCGTTGCGCTCCGTGGTGACGCGCACGTTCGCCGACCCGCTCGGACGCATGGCCCAGCGCACGTGCTGCTCCCAGAACGCGCGGAACGAGGGCCACGCCACCCAGGCGGACGCCCAGCGCGTCGTCGCATCGCTCGTGAAGGCGATCGACCGCCCCAGCCCGTACTGCCACTGAGCCAGGATCGGGTCGTTCTCGTGCCCGCGCAGCGAGACCACCGAGGCCCCCTCGCGGTCCGCCGCCACCACGTAGCCGGTGATCGGCGCGACCGACCCGATCCCGCGCAGCCCGTCCGTCGGCACCGGCTCCATGGCCGGCACGAACGGATCGCCCTCCCAGATGAGCGACCGCTTCACGGTCTGGGCTTCCTTGATGAAGATCTGCACGATCTTGCCCAGCCCGCCCTGCGTGGTCACCTCGTAATGGCGCCCGCCCGTGTACTCGGCGATGTACTTGAGTCGGTTGAGGTCCCCCGACGAGTGCGGGTAGACCCCGACCGTGCTGATCGTGATCCGCTCCTTCTTGAACAGGTTCAGCAGCTTGTCCGGCGGCTTGGACGGATCGCCATCGCTGATGATGATCGCGTGCTTGGCCCCCGCCTCGACCTCGGCCAGGCCCTTGAGCGTCACCTCGAGCGACGGGGCGAAGTCGGGCATGTCGCCGAACGCCAGCCCCTTGATCGACTGGCGGATCGCCGTGCCGTCCCCCACCTCGGAGAGCTCGTGCACCCAGTCGGCCCCGCCGCCGCGCCCCGTGTACTCGACGATGCCCGCCAGGTCCAGGCGCGAGAGGGCGTCCACCGCCGCCTGCGCCGTCTTCATCCCGTAGCTCACCCCGTCGGGCATCTCGATCGAGTGCATCACCAGCACCAGCGCCCCGCGCGGCATCTGCCGCTTCTGCGGCGGGTCGAGCTTGATGGGCAGCGCCTCCTCGAGCGGCGAGCCGATCCACCCCCCGGCCCCGAAGGCGTCGGGACCGCCCGTCATCACCAGCCCGCCCCCCGTGTCGTGCACGTACTGGCGCAGGTCCTCCTGGGCCTGCAGGCTGAAGTTGAACGCGGGCTCGTTGACCAGGATGACCGCGTCGTAGGCGTTGAGCTCCGTCAGCGAGTGGGGCACCTGGTCGGCGCTCACCACGTCCGTCGCGATCCGCGCTTCCGTCAGCGCCCGGGTCAGCGCCTCCGACTCGTCCGTGTCCTCCGTCACCACCAGCACGCGCCCCTCGCCCGCGACGAACGTCACGGCCAGCGCCTCGTTGTTCTCCACGATCGCGTCGCCCTCGCGCGTGCCGTCGGGGCGCGTGAAGGCCTCGTAGACCGCCCGGAACCGCTGCGGGCCCGCCTGCGCGAGCGTCACGGGCACGGTCAGGGTGTTGCGCCCCGCGACCAGGTCCACCGGCGTCGAGAGCTCCGGGCTCTCCGGGTCGAGGTCGATCGGCTCGTCGTTCATCAGCACGGACAGGCGCCCGCGCGTCGCCCGCGTCGCCTCCAGCACCACCCGCAGGTTGACCGTCTCCCCCATCCGCGCCGTCGACGGCGAGGCCAGCTGCGTGGCCTTGACCTCCTCGGCGTAGGTGTAGGTGATCGGCAGCACGTCGATGGGCACGCCCGAGGCCAGCGCCGCCTGGGCCGCGGCCATGACGTCGCCCACCGTCTCGTTCCCGTCGCTCATGATCACGATGCGATACGCCGCGTCGGGCCGGCGCGCCGCCAGGCTGAGGCGCACCGCGCCGGCGAGGTTGGTGCCCTCGGTGGCCCCCACGTGCTGGCGCTGCACCTCGCGCCCCGAGCCGACCGGCGTGGGGAGCACCTGGATGTACGCGTCGACCGCCGCCGTCACCAGCCCCAGCAGGTCGTCGCGCCCGGTGTGCTCGCGCCGCGCCCGCTCGATGTACTGGTCCGCCGCCGCGCGGTCCGGCGCGGGGATCGACCGGCTCGCGTCCAGCACCACGGTCACCGCGACGTCGCGCGACTCCGTCCTCCACTGCGGCTCGGCCATCGCCATCGCCAGCAGGGCCAGCACCAGCAGACGCACGCCCAGCGCGACCCGGCGCGTGAGCGTGCCCATCCCCGAGAGGCTCCGGCGCCCGATCCAGATCGTCAGCCCCCACCCGATGGGGATCAGCCAGAGCCACCGCGCCGTGTCGAACTGGATCGACCCCACCCGCACCACGCCCAGCACCGCCGCCAGGGGCTCGGGGTTCATCGCGCGGCCCTCCGTCCCGAGACCGGGCCCGGCGCGCGAATCGCCTGGATGCGGCAGTTCCGCGAGTCGAGCACGAACACCCGCCCGTCCAGCTCCGCCACCCCCCACGGGCTGTCGAGCTCGCCCGGGTCCGCCCCCGGCGCGCCGTAGACCCCCAGGGTCTCCCCGGTTTCCAGATCGAGGTGGTGAACGCGGTGGCTCCCGAACTCCGAGACCAGCGCGGTGCCATCCCCGCGCAGCGACAGGCCGTAGGGATAGCAGAGCTGATCGGGCCCGCCGCCGGCCCGATCCGGTCCGCCGATCCAGCGCACCAGCTCCCCGTCCAGCGTCAACCGTCCGATCCGATGGTTGCACGCGTCCACCACGACCAGCTCCCGGCGCTCCCGGTCGATCGCGATCGACTGGGGCCGGTTGAACTCGACGCGTGCCGGGTCGCTCCCATCGCCGAACGATCCGAAGGCGTACAGGAAGCCAAAGTCCCGATCGAACACGCTGATCCGGTCGTTGTCCCCGTACTCGCTGACGTAGATCCGCTCGACCCGGTGCGCCTCGCCCGGCGCCGCCTCGAGCACCGCCACATCCGTCGGGTAGATGAACTGCCCGGGGCCCGTGCCGTAACCTCCGAACCGGCCCACCAGCTCCGGAGCACCCCCGGCCGAGGTCGGCGGGCGATAGACCATCACCCGCGCGTAATGGGTATCCGGGATGTACACCAGGGGCGTTCCGTCATCGCCCGGCGCGATCGTCACGCCCGTCGGCTTCCCCAGCTCGAACTCCGGCATCCGCCATTGCGCCAGGCACGCCCCGCTCGCCGGGTCGATGCGCTGCACCCGCGCGGCCTTGTCGATCACCCACAGCGCCTCGCCGTCGGTGTCGATGGCCCGCGGATAGAAGTACTGCCCGGGACCGAGCCCCGGACCCCCGAACACCGAGACCACCCGCAGGGTTCCCCGCTCGCCCCCGCTCGCTGACTCCCCGCACCCCCCGGCCAGGGCCACGGCCGCGAACGCCAGGCATCCTCCCGACCATGTGAGGCCGCCATCGCTCACGCCCGGGCTCCGCGAAGGAAGAATCGTGACCATCCTGATACCAGCATAACTGGTCGCGGGTTCGGGCCGGTTTCACTCCCGGGCCCGGGTGGGCAGCGCCCGGCCGGGCCGGAGCGAGGCCAGTCCCGCGGCCAGCAGGGCCACGACCAGCCCGCCCCCCATCAGGAGAACGGCCGCGGCGCACAGGTCCTCCCGGCGCGCGTAGTGCAGCATCTCCAGCATCTGCCGGGCGAACGCGTCCAGGCCGGGCGGCTGTAGCACGACGGCGGTCTCGACCTCGCTCAGCGACAGCAGCCCCGCCGCGAGCATCCCGGCCGCGACAACGGCCCACTGCGGCGCCAGGCCCGATCTCACCCAGGCCACCCATCCCTCCACGCCGTCGAGCGCTCGAAGCTCCGGGAGCGGCCGACCCTCCGTCGCGGTCAGCCACCAGCCCAGCAACGCCCCCACGAACCCGAACCGCGCCACGTGCCCCATCACGAGGATCAGCGGGGAGTCACCCATCGCGCCGAGCGGCCCGAACGCCGCGACCGTCCCGGCGAGCATCGAGCCCACGAGCACGCCCGGGAGAAGCCCCCCCAGCACCAAGAGGCCCGCGCTCGCCGCCGCCAGGCGCCGGCAAACGCGCGATCGTGCCTGCAGGGCGTGCGCGGTGCCCACGCCGATCAGCCCCACGATGGCGCCGATGCACGCGGCGACCGCGACGCTCCCGACGATCTCCCGTCCGCGCGCGTGCCACAGCACGCCCACGCTCGACCACGACTCGAGGTTGATGGCGAAGAGCGCCAGCGGCACCAGCACCGATGTAGTCCACACCAGCCCGGCGAGACCTCCGGCCCAGCCCGCCCATCGCCGATGGCGCGCGTCCGAGACGGGCTCCTCGGCCTCGGCATCCATGGGCCCGCCCGATGTGCCTAGGCGGCTCGCGACGAGCACGCCGCAGGCGGTCGCCACCACGCCCAGCGGCCAAGCCTGCACCCAGACCCTCCACAGTTCGCTCCGGGGCACCAGGTCCAGCAGCAGCCAGAGGCGGATCGCGTAGGTGTCGAGCTGCGCCAGGTGCAGCGGGACCGCCGAGCCGGCCATCACCAGAGCCACGAGGCCGATCCCCGCCAGCGTGGACCCCCGGGTCATGCCGGCAATCGCTCGCGCCCGCCCCAGGCGTCCGCAGGGTTCAAGACGGAGCGCATCGAGCACGCCGGCCTCCAGCCGGCGCAGGCGCAGCCCGACGATGATCGCCGCGAGGGGCCAGGCCCAGAGCGCCAGCCCCAGAACGGCTTGCGCGTACGAAGCCGCCATGGTCCAACGTGGAGACTCCTGGGCCGATGCCGCCGCCAGCCGGTCCCCCAGCCAGGTGCCGGGAGCGCGCAGCAATCCCAACCCGGCGTACGCGAGATAGCTCGGCATGAGGAGCGGAACCGCGGCGAACGCCCAGGCCTTGGGGCCACGGTTTCGAAGCCACCACGCCGCCGGCCAGGCCGCGAGCGTCGACAGCACTCCGATTCCCCCCACCGTCAGCCCGGTTCGGAGGATTAGGAGTAGGCCGGAGTTCAGTCCGATAACTGATCCATCGCCGCTCGAGCCCGCCCCCGAAGCCAGGCCCCGGATGCTCCGCCAGACGGACCAGCCCAGCGGCACCCCGAAGCACGCGAGCACCAGCGCAGCCACGGCCAAAGCGGGCAGAAACCGTTCCAGCCGCGTCCGCATGGGCGCGAAGTGTACAGCGTTGCCGCTTCTCCGGGCTGGCCGGTCGCGGAAGTTCGCCATATCATCCGGCCCTCAATGGGCAAGAACGAAGCAGAATCGACGCAGACCGATGTCTACGCGGCCCGGCTCGCCCGGCTTCGGGCCGCGGGCGCCCCGCTCGGTTTTCAGACGCTGCTGGTCACCAATCCAATCGACGTCGGGTACCTCACAGGCTTCCTGGGAGGTGACAGCTACCTCGTGGTAGGCCCGGGGCGCCCGATCATCGTCAGCGACTTCCGGTACGAAGAGGAGCTCGAGCCGATCCGGCCGGTGGCGGAGATCCACATCCGGCGCAAGGGCCTGCTGGATGCGGTGACCGACGTGATCCGATCGTTGGGCCAGGCCGCCCGGCCGCTGGGGATCCAGGCGGACTACATGCCCGTCGCGGAACGGGACACCCTCGCCGGGTCCCTGGGCGCCTCCGAGTTGGTCGCCACGGCGGGGCTGATCGCGGCGCTTCGCCGCCGGAAAGACGAGCACGAGATCCGGTTGATCCGCAAGGCGATCCGAATCCAGGAGGCCGCGCTGGAGGCCGTCCTCCCGTTGATGCGCAAGCGCGTCCGGAAGGGGAAGGCGACCACCGAGCTCGATGTGGCGGCGCTACTGGAGGCCGAGATGAAGCGCCGGGGCGCCTCGGAACCGGGCTTCAAGTCGATCGTGGCGGCCAAGGCCAACGGTTCCTTCCCGCACTACCGCCCCGGGCCGGTCAAGATCGCCCGGGACAAGCCGGTGCTCATCGACTGGGGCGCGATCTACCGGGGTTACCACGGCGATATGACGCGCGTCTTCGTGGTGGGCAAGTGGCCGCGCAAGATCCGCGAGATCTACGACATCGTCCGCGATGCGCACCTCGCGGCGGCCGAGGCCCTGTCCCCCGGCAGGTCCACGCACGAGATCGACGGCATCGCGCGGGCCCACATCACCGAGCAGGGCTTCGGTCCCCGGTTCGGCCATGGCCTGGGGCACGGCATGGGCATGAACGGGCACGAGGACCCGCGCCTCAATCCCCTCTTCGCGCCCCTGATCCTCCAGCCCGGTGACGTGGTCACCATCGAGCCGGGGATCTACCTGCCGGGCGTCGGCGGCGTGCGCATCGAGGACGACTTTCTGGTCACGGAGGACGGCGCCCGAAACCTCTGCTCGCTCCCGACGGATCGCGACTGGGCCACGCTCTGACGGCGTTTCGGCACGCCGGCGCTGGTGGCCAGGCCGTGGAACCAACCGAGTCCCGAGAACCGAGTACCGCCCCTTCTTCTCTCGCCCCTTCCCGGACAGCCTCCATGATCGACATCCGAAAACTCAAAGAGCTGGTCCGCCTCATGGTCGAGAACGAGCTTTCCGAGCTGGACCTGAAGGACCAGGAGGAGACCGTCACGATCAAGCGCGCCGGGACGGTCGCGCCGGGCGTGCCCCAGTGGCACGCCGCCCCGCCTCCGTCGCGCGGCTCGGCGCCGGCCACGGCCGATGCC
>CAYWOF010000202.1:0-3667 GCA_964459825.1 uncultured Phycisphaeraceae bacterium
CCTGGGGGGAATGAGGCGGGGCGGATGTTGAACGGTGAGCGGTGAGCGGTGAGGGGGAAGAGGAAGGCGCGGGCGCGGTTGGCTGGGACGCGGGGGGTCGGTGGTGCTGGTGGCGCATGGGGTCCCTCTACCCAGGGGCCAAAACCCATTTCTGCGCGCGCGCCGACGGGTCATAAGCGGTTGCTAACGCGCGTAAGTCGAGTGGGGACAGGAAACAGAAAATCTTGGGAGGAATTCGGAATTCGGGGGCGCGCGGGGACAAAGCGCGCGCGCAAAAGCGGGTGATCGATTGACTGGCCTATCTCAGGTTCAGTGTGCGTCCTGACCTTGCTCGCGCTCCGCTTCGAGCATCTCCGGCGAGGGATGGTCGAGCTCGCCGTGGAGCGGCCGTCGATCGTGGGCCAGCAGGTTGATCCTGAACTGCGGGTTCGGCTCCGGCGGAGTGATCCGTCCTCCGCGTGGAGGCGCCGCCGATTGATGGTGTTCACGTGCCGGCGATCAGCTCACGCGATCGCATCGAGAAACGCCCCGGCGGGGTGCGACCCCACGCCCAGCGCCAGCAGCGACGAGCGCTCCAGCACCCGGGCCCGTGCCAGGGTGGCCGTTTCGGCCGCGAAGTCCGTGTCGCGGATCGCCGAGTTCGCCGCGGCGACGCCCGCGTACTCGCTCGCGTTGGTGTTTATCCGCGCCTGGATGCCGTGCTTCTGGAACGAGCCCAGGCTCCCGCGCAGCGTGCTTACCGCGCCGATCGCATCCGTGATCGCGTCACCACCACCGGGCGCGGGCGAGGGCATCGCCGGGCTGCCGATGGTGTACGAGTCGCCGCCGGCCGACAGCACCACGCGACCGTCGAAGAGCCGCTCGCCGTTGAACGTCGCCGTGCCGGCGATGCGCTGGGCGGTCTGCAGGGCCGAGTCGATCTCCATCCGGTACGCGTCGCGCTCGGGCGCGCTCATGGCGCCGGTGTTGGCCATGGCGACATCCGCCGCGTGCGCATCGCCGAGAAGACCCGAGATCTCGGCCAGCGCGCCATCGGCGGCGAACGCCAGCGCGTCCGCCCGGTCCAGGCTCCGGCGCTCGCCCTCGAGCGATGCCAGCTCCGCGCGCAGACCCTCGGACGCGATCAGCCCCGCGGGGTCGGCCGACGCACGCGGAATCCGCGAGCCCGTCGCCAGCTTCATCATCGATCCCGCCACCGCCGCCGCGTTGGCGTGGAAGGCGCCGATCGCCGCGGGCGTGCCGACTCCGTCGATCGACATGCGTGCTCCCCTCGGGTCCGACGTTCCCGGACCACACCCCAACCGGCCTCGGCGGCGAACGCCCGCACGGCACCGTCGCATTCACACACCGGAACCACACCCGTCGGGGCGCTCGAACGCCCGACAGCCGCCCTCAACGCCCGCGCCGCCGGCACAACCCCCCTCGCCCCCCACTACGCCTCCGGCGCATAAAGCTCGAGATACCCGCACCCCGTCTGGCGTATCCGAGGCGGGTTCGCCCCTCCGGCGCCACCCGAGTCCCTCGCCGAAGGTAGGCTGGTCACTCGACGGACCAGCAGGACGAGGCCGCCCCATGCCCATCGAATCACTCGTCGAGCTGTTCGGCGCGCTCGCCACCGGCATGGCCGCGCTCCTGAGCCTGGCGGCCGTCGCGTGGATCGTGGGCGCCCGACGTGAGCCGTTCGCGCGCGCCATTTCCACCAGCCCCATGCGCCCGCGCCGCGAGGTTGGAATCCTCATCCTCCTGCTGTCCGCGTTCGGCGCCGGCATGCTCCTGGAGAGCCTCGCCGACGACCTGACGGATCGGTCTCCCGACGTGTCCGGCTGGTTCAGCTGGCTGGTCTGGCCGACCCACGGGCCCGGGCGACCGCTCAACGCGCTCCGACTTCCCAGCGAGGAGGCAACCCGGTTCTGGACCCTGTACGAACGGGCCCGCGCGTCCGACGCCGCCGGTTGGATCATCAGGCCCACTCCGCTCCTGACCGAGCTGCTGTCCGAGGTCGACTTCAGCCGCGGTCCCCACGCTCAATCCGCCGACCTCCTTTGGGTTCCTGCATCGGGGAGCGCCAAGGACTCGAAGTGGCTTTCCGAGGCGCGGCGTCCGGCCATCTGGCTGTACTACCAAGCCCATAACTGGTGCTACCTCCAGCCCACCCACATGGTCGAGCTGGAGCGCCTCCAGCGCCTGCTGGAGTTCGGCCGGGGCGTCTACCTGGCGATGGCGTTGGGCATCCCCGGCGTCCTCCTCGCCACGCTCGCTTCGCTCCTGCTGCGCTGGCTACCCGATCGCGCCAGCACGTCGGACAACCCGGCGATGGCGTTGGGCCACCCCGGCGTCCGCGTCGCCAAGCTCGCTTCGATCCTGCTGCGTTGGCTACTCCGTCGCGCCGGCGAGCCGGACTACCGGGTCGACCTTCGGGAAGGTGCGTTCCGCGCGGTCATGCGCCGCGCCTTCGGCTGGCAGCCAAGCCGCGCCCGAGCCCCCTTCATCGGATTCGGAGCCAGATTGTGGCGTGCCGCCCAGGCGATCCTCGTGATGCTCCTGGTCGCGTGGGCCGGGCGCGCCGCGTACGTCACCGCCTCCGAGAGCTACAACGAGCGGGCGTACGGTTACTACGTGTCCGCCCTGCGCGCCGCCCGCGCGGGACACCCCGGAGCCGTTCCATGACTCGACTCGTCCCCCCGCTCGCCGCGCTCCTCATCCTGGGCGCCTGCGCCGCGCGCCCCGGTGCGGCGCCGGTCTCCCCCCCCACCCTCGACAACGGCACGCTCTGGAGCCGCACGAGCGCCGAGTACGAGGCGTTGTGCCGCGCGGTCTACGTGCAGGCGTCCGGGGCGCTGGCCCTCGACACGGGGACGGGCGGGGAGGCGTGCTCGGCGCGCCCGCGGGCGGTCGTGATGGACCTGGACGAGACGGTCCTGGACAACTCGTTGTTCAACGTATGGATCGAGCGGGACGGCGTGGCGCCGGCGGCGGTCGGCTCGCACTGGGACTACTGGGTGCGTCACCACGACGGCACGACGCGCCTGGTGCCCGGGGCGCTGGCGTTCATCGAGGGCGCGCGGGCGGCGGGCGTCACGCCGGTGTTCATCTCCAATCGGGACGAGACCACGCGGGCGGAGACGATCGCCACGCTGCGGCGGCTGGGCGTCATCGCGCCGGACGCGACGGACGCGGCGCTGGCCGACACGCTGCTCCTCAAGACCAGGACGTCGGGCAAGGACGAGCGGCGGGCGCGGGCCGCGGAGAGGTTCTGCGTCATCGCGCTGGTCGGGGACAATCTGGCGGACTTCGCCTCGGCGTACGAGCGGGGACGGCCGGGGACCGGCGCGGATCGGCGGGCGCTGGCCGCGGGCCCGGACGCTGGGCGCTGGGGCGTGCGCTGGTTCGTGCTGCCCAACCCCATGTACGGCGACTGGCGCGGCAAGCTGACGGAGGAGGAGATCGCGGCGATCCGGGGCGAGGCGCCGGCGCCGATGGGGCGGTGAGGATCGAGGCTTGTTGGTTTCGCCACGGGCATCGGCGAGATCGCCCGGCCATTCGCACTGACCCATCCGAAGCCGGACGGGTCAGTGGCACAGGTGCGTTCGTCGAGAGCGCCCGGTCATTCGCACTGACCCGTCCGAAGCCGGACGGGTCAGTGGCACAACCTCGGTGCGTTCGGCGA
>CAYWOF010000202.1:3767-6670 GCA_964459825.1 uncultured Phycisphaeraceae bacterium
GAGCGCCCGGCCATTCGCACTGACCCATCCGAGGCCGGCCGGGTCAGTGGCACAACCCCGGTGCGTTCGGCGAGAGCGCCCGGCCATTCGCACTGACCCATCCGAGGCCGGCCGGGTCAGTGGCACAAGCCCGGTGCGTTCGTCGTGAGCGCCCGGCCATTCGCACTGACCCATCCGAAGCCGGACGGGTCAGTGGCACAGGCCCCGGAGCTTTGGCACGCTACGGTGTGAACTGCACGAGCTTGAGGGAGTTGCTCTGGACCATTCCGACGCCGGGGGCGTAGACCTTCCAGTCCACGGCGCCGGGCTCGAGGGGGGTGGTTTCCTTGACGATCACGCAGCGCTGGAACAGGCCGAGGGGCGTGGTGACCTGCTGGGCCATCTTGACGTTCTCGGCGCGGTCCAGGGCGACGCCGGGGGCGATCTCCTGGTGGTAGCGGGCGCCGAGCAGGAAGAGCTCGGGCATGAGCAGGCCCGGCAGGGCCCCGTCCACGCCGGCGCGCCAGCTGCCATCGTGGCCGACGATGACGCCGCCCTCGTAGATGTCGACATCCTCGCCGAAGTAGAAGATGTTGCCGCGCTGGTCGCGCGCGAGGTAGTTGCGGGAGATCTCGACGAGCTCGTTGTCGATCCACTCCTTCTCCTCGACGATGCGCGTGTGGGCCATCTTCGCGACGCCGCGGACCGTGAAGGGGATCTGCAGCGTGTCGGGGAGGACGCGGATGTCGAGGCGCACGAACTCCGCCCCGTCGTACCCCTGGTAGCGCCAGTAGCGGTTGGGCATGAGGGAGAAGTGGGCGTTGCCGCCGGTGGCGATGAACTGGAGGGTCTCGAGCCGGAAGTCGGTGGTGTAGGGAGTGGGGAAGTCGGGCTGGGCGCTGCGCCCGCGGGCGCCGAAGGCCAGGAGGAGGGAGACTCCGACGAGGGTGGCGACCAGGAGGACGGCGTGGTTCCGCATGCGTTGACTCCTTCCCGGCATGGCGCGCCGGGCGGGGGGAGGCGAGGGCCGGGATTCGGGGGGCGCACGTTCCCCGGTGCGTAACCAGTACCAGCACCTGGTGGCGCGGACATTACCCGTGGATGACGGCGTGCTCATTCATCCGGCCTGCGGCCGGCGGATCGGGCGCGCGGCGGGCGGGCGCGGGCCCGCCGCTGGTCGCGGATCGGGGGCGTACGGCGGCCTTGAGCGCGCTACGAGCCCGCGAGGAGCCGGTCGGTTCAACACCCCAGCGCGAACTTGGTCTGGAAGCAGATGTAGTCGTTCACGTTGCGGACGCCGTTGCCATCGCAGTCGGCGTAGGGGTCGCCGAGGGCGAACTTCGTCTGGAAGCAGATGTAGTCGTTGACGTTGAGCCCCCCGTTGCCATCGCAGTCGGGGTAGCAGGAGGCGCCCGCCACCAGGTCGTCGTAGATCCACGCGCCGTCGGCCGAGGAGGCTGTCAGGCGGATGCGTGCGATCCCCGGCGCCACGATGCGCAGCTGCGCCCAGTCCCGGGTCGCTACCTGCGCCGAGCCCAGCAGGATTCCCCCCGCGTCGTACGCCTCCATCGTGAACGAGTCGGTGTTGAACCCTCCGGACGCCCAGATCGATACTTCCCCGACCGGCTGCGCGAGCGTGATGGTCTCCGGATCGCGCGGCACGCCGCCGTTCATCATGGTCGCGTTCAGGTTGAACCCGAGGAAGTGCTCGCCGCTGTGGGCGTTGACCCCCCAGTTTCCCGCGATGGGCACGATCGCCCCGCCGTCGAGGGGCCCAGGACCCGAGAAGGAGGCACCCGGAATCTGATTGCGCAGCGGCGTCGTGTTCGAGAAGAGGGAGGGCTGGGGCCCCAGCTCCTCGAAGGTGATGGTCAACTGACCGAGGGCCGCGGGGGACGCGAGGACGACTGGCAGGACCAACCACATCGATCTCATGGTTCTCTCCTTCGCGCGCGGCGGCGGGGCACGCTCACGCGCGGTGCGATCGCCCGGGCGACGGGAGACTCGTCTTCAGCAGCCGAGGGCGAACTTGGTCTGGAAGCAGATGTAGTCGTTGACGTTGCGGACGCCGTTGCCGTCGCAGTCGGCGTAGGGATCACCGAGCGCGAACTTGGTCTGGAAGCAGATGTAGTCGTTGACGTTGAGGGTGCCGTTGCCATCGCAGTCGGGGTAGCAGGGGGCGCCGGCGACGAGGTCGTCGTAGACCCAGGCGCCATCGCCCCCCGTGGCCGTCAGGCGGATGCGCTCGATGCCGGGCGCGACCACGCGCAGCTGGGCCCAGTCCTGCGTCGCCACCTGCGCCGAGCCCAGCAGGATGCCCCCGGCGTCGTAGGCCTCGAGCGTGAAACTCTGGGTGTCGTAGCCGCCGGCGGCCCAGATGGAGACCTCACCCCAGGCCTGTGCGAATGTGACCGTCTCCGGGTCGGTCGGAATCCCGCCGGTGGAGAGGATGGCGATCCGATTGAACGCGAGGAAGTGGTCGCCGCTGTGCGCGGGGACGCCGAAGTTGCCGGCGACGTTGAGGATGGCGCCGCCATGCTGCACGCCGGGGCCGGCGAAGGAAGCTCCCGGGATCTCGTTGCGCAGCGCGGACACGGCGGAGAAGTTCTGCGGCTGCGTGCCCAGTTCCTCGAAGCTGATGGTCAACTGGCCGAACGCCGCAGAGCCCGTGAGCACCGCCGGCAGGGCGAACAGAATCGGTCGCATGGGTCTCTCCTTCGTGCGGGGGCCCGTGGGCCCCGCGACGCGCATTGTTCCACGGCGATGGCCGGCGTGCAAGCGGAATCCGGGCGAACCGGGGATGGCGCCTCGCCCCGGGGGCGGCGGATCGACGCGTCCGGGTGGCCGGCGTGCCTGTACCATGGTGGCCATGTCCAGGAGGCTGCCCATGCTGGATGGGTCGAAGCCCTCGCGCAGGACCGGCA
>CAYWOF010000203.1:0-6625 GCA_964459825.1 uncultured Phycisphaeraceae bacterium
CGGGCAGCCCCAGCGGGCGATGGCGTTGGAGGGGATGCCGCCGGCGTGGGTGAAGAACCCGCCGACGTAGAGGCCGCCGGGGTTGGGGCCGGGGCCATCCTCGTCGAAGAAGGCCATCGTTGAGACGCGTAAGGACGAGGCCCCCAAGCCGGAGACTCCGCCGCCGACACTTCCCCAGGTCGAGCCGTTCCAACGTGCGAGACGGCTGACCGGGACCCCGCCCGCCTGGGTGAACCTGCCGCCCACGAAGAGCGCTGGCAAACCGGGGCCGTCGCCGTCCTCGTCGTGGACGAAGAAGCAGCCGACGGAGCCCCCGTCAAGGCCTCCGCCCACGCTGGACCACTGCTGCCCGTCCCATCGCCCGATGTTGTCGGCAGGGCCGTTGAACTGGACCCCGCTGCCGAAGAGCGCGGGAAGTCCCGGACCATTCCCGTCCTCGTCGAAGACGCACAGGCTGCCCATCCCTCCCAGCAGCGGCGATCCGCCCACATCCGGTATCGGCTCCCAGTTGGTGCCGTCGAATCGCGCGATGTTGCGCGTGGGCTGACCCGCGATGCTGAGGAACCGTCCGCTGACGTAGAGGCCGGGTGGGCGTGGCCCGGGGCCATCGTCGTCGAAGACGACGATCGCCCCAACATTGGGGAACTGCGGCTGGGAGCTGGGGCCAAAGACATCGCCGTGGGAGGTCCAGTGCGCTCCGTCCCAATGGGCCAGGTGCTCGCCGGGGCTCGCGCCTCCGACCTCGAACGCCCCGCCCACGTGGAGCGTGCCGCCGAACGGAAGTGCCGGTTGAGGCGCGTGGAGGACGAACACGTCGCTCGAATCCAGAACGATCGCCTCCCACTCGGCGAGCGCTTCCCACATGCCATCCCGGCGGCGCACCATCTCACTGACGGGAATGGAGGCGACGGCCCGGAACCGGCCGCCGACATACAAACCACCGGGCGGCCCTCCCGATACGCCAAGCGGGATGGGCTCAAGCGTGTGGATGTCCGCCGCGAGCGGCATGGTCTCCATGCCGATCGCGTGCCAGGCCCAGCCATCCCAGGCGGCCATCTGGTACGACTCGACGGATCCAGCGCGCACGAATCCTCCACCCACAACGAGCATCGGCAGCATGGGACCAGGCCCGTCGGGATCGGACACGGCAAGGCTGCCGAGGTCGGCGTAGAGCGGCGCCGCCGGACCACCAAAGACTCCTCCTTCCAGCGTGGACCAGACCGGCTGGCATTGGGCGTGGGCGCTCCCGGTGAGCGCGAGCACACCCACGACAAGCCATCGCGCGCCGGAGTCCATGGGACTCCGGCGCGCGGTTGAGTTCTCCGCCGTGCCGGCCTTCCCGGTCACGGGACATCCTCGTAGTTGACCGTGAGCAGGTCGAGGCCGCTCCCGTCGCCGGCCGACGAGCCCGTGGCGATCACGAAGTCAACGAAGCGCGCGATGGCCAGCGCCGCGTCGTGCCCCTCGCCCTCGTCGTGGACCTGCGACCACTGGAGCTCGATCGGATACGGATCCTCGCCGAAGGCGTACTTCAAGAGGACGATGTCGAAGTCGCCGTCGCCATCGTCGGCCTGCCCGGCCACGTAGAGCGCCCCAGCCCCGGCGACGATGGCGTTGCCGTAATCGTTGCTGGGGGGATCGCTCTGACTGTTGCGCTGGTAGAGATGGTAGCCGCGCAGGTCACCGGTGCTGCCCTCGAACTGGACCGTCGCGATGTCGAAGTCGTTGTCGGCCCGCGACTTGCCCGTGAGCCAGAGCGTGACGTCGTTGCCGGGGTGGGAGTTGCTCGGCAGGTAGGCGATGTCATAGGCGTATTCCTCGCCCTCCGTCGGGCGATCCCAGTGGCGGGCGAAGTCTCCGGACTGCGCCGGATCATCGTCCCAGACGGGCTCACCTGAGTCGCCGTCGTACGCGATGACGGTGAAGTCGGTGTGAGCGGTGGGCGACATCGACTGGGCGGGCATCGTGGACCAGCCGCCGATCCAGACGACGGACACGTTGGGTCCGCCATCGGGCCCGAACGCGATGCCCGTGGCCACATCGTCGCCCTGTCCCGGCCCGGTGTAGCGGCTGACGAAGCCGTAGTGCTCGGGGTCCTCCGCCTCACTGCCGTCGATGCCGTAGCAGATCGTGGTGAAGTCCTTCTTCTCGGTGACTCCGGTGTACGAGGTGGCGGCCACGTAGAGGGCGGTGTAAGCCGCATCGCCCTCGTCGAAGTACCCCACCGCCAGCTCGGCCGGCACATCCTCGTACTCGTTCGCCTCCTCGAACGTGTAGCGCCGGATGCCGATGTCGGGATGCGGCGGCTCCTCGAGCTCGGGCCAGGTCTCGGACAGCTCCCCATCCTGCGCGTACTTCAGCGTGGCGATGTCGTAGCCGGAGTCGTCGGCCCACGACTTGCCGGTCACATAGACGAAGCTGGCGTTGTCCACGAGCACATCGGCGGGGATGTCATCCCCATCGCCCGGGCCGGGGTTGTAGAGCCGGACGCCGTCTGGAAGCGACCCGATGTGCTCCCACCCGTCGCTGAGCGCGATCTCGTTTTCATCGACGTGTTCGATCCGCAGGATGACATAGTTCATGTCGCTTCCGTAGGACCCGTCGGGCTTGATGCGGGAGTGGCCGACGACGTACACGTCGCCACCGTGGGACAGCGTGCGGTCGATCGCAATACCGACGCCGCCGCTGAGCCCGGTGGGGCTGGTCCCCGGCGCCGGAAAGAGGATCTCTCCCGCCGGATCGGGGGGGTTGTCGTCCACCACCCGGTAGCGGTGCACGGCGATGACGCTGACCGTCGAGCTCAGCGACACCGTGCCGACGGTGTAGACCCACGCGGTCTCCCCATCGTCGTACGTGGCCACCTCGCGCCCGAGGTCGGTGTATGCGCCCGCCCTCGTCTCGCGTGCGACCCAGGTGAGAGACTGCGCCATCGCCCCGGCCGTCGCGAGAGCCAGGGCCGCCCATGCGCTCACCGCCCGGATCCCGGTGCGCGCACCCCGTCCGACACCCGACACCCGACACCCGACACCCGACACCCGACACCCGATTGTACCGATCCATCTTTCGGCCTCCTGCGCGAGCGAACGTCGATGGTCCGCGCGCCCCGGGGCTCATGCTGGACACACACCCGTGACGAAGCGCACGGCTCTCCCCCCTACCCATGGGCGCTTCGCCTTGGACCCGGCCAAAGTTCCGGGATGCGCTCGATTATCGCATGCATCGATCCGGTTTCTTGCCGAACCGTGGAAACCGTGGGTTCAACCGCCACCAGGCGTCGGAGCTACAACATAGTTGTGAGCAATCCGTTCGCAAGCCCCAGGCGTGCCGGTTGGCGGTGACGATCGCCATGGCCAACGGGCCGGCTCCGGCCTGGACCGACGACCTGGATGGCGGCCCGATCCTGCGCGGACTCGGGAGTATCGGCGCGCGGCCTCGTTGAGCAGGGGGCGATCGCCCCTCAGGGACACCCCAAGGCGAACTTCGTCTGGAAGCAGATGTAGTCATTGACGTTGCGGACGCCGTTGCCGTCGCAGTCGGCGTAGGGATCGCCCAGGGCGAACTCGGTCTGGAAGCAGATGTAGTCCGCCACGTTGCGGGCGCCATTGCCATCGCAGTCGGCGTAGCACTCGCACTCGTCGGGGCGCCCGTTCCCGTTGTGGTCGCGGCTGAAGCCGGAGGCGATGTCGCACCCGTCGGGAACCTGGTTGCGGTTGCAGTCGGTCGGGTCGCCGGGCATGAAGTCGAAGCCGGTAGGCTGGGTGATCAGCGAGTCCTCGGCGAGGATGTAGGCCCGGAGCCAGTGCCCGTTGGCGATGGAGAACTCGGAGATCCGCGGCTTGGTGACGTGAGTGTCCAGGAGGTTGTTCTGGCTGACGTAGATGTTCCCGTTGCGTCCGACGCGGATCCCCCAGGGGGAGCCGAAGTTCACGCCCGTCTTGGCCCAGCTCTCGATGAAGGCGCCCGTGGCCCCGTCGTACTCGTACACGGCGTTGGTGTTGGAGCTGCAGACGAGGAGGTGCCCGTCCGTCGGCTTGAAGACCAGGCCGCGGGGGGCGCTCAATCCACCGGCGCCGGTGGTGACGAACACACCGACGAACGCGCCGGTCGTTCCGTCGTAGCGGAGGACGCGGTTGTCGCCGCTCGTGACGTAGAGCAGCCCGTCGGGTCCGAACGTGATCCCGAAGGGCTGGGTCAGGCCGCCGGAGCCGGCGGGCACGAGCGCCCCGAGGGGGGCCCCGGTGGCGGCGTCGAACCGGAGCACGCTGTGGGTGTTGCGGGAGCAGACCAGCAGATGGCCCGCGCCGGTGAGCGTCATCCCCGTGGGGAACGCCAGGCCGCCCGAGGCGGGCGCGACCAGGACCCGGGTGAACTGGCCGAAGCGGTCGAACTCGACGACCCGGTTGTCCACCCCGCTGGAGACGAGGACGCGCCGGTCGGGGGTGATGATGAGGTCCTGGGCCTGGTTGACGGCGGCGCCGGCGGACGGCTTGATGTGCACGCCGACGATCGCGTGGTACTCCTTGATGGCGTTGGACGTGAGCGAGGCGACCCAGGCGTTGTCGGCGCCCTCGAGCTCGACGAGGTCGGGGATCCCGTCGGCGTCGCAGTCCTGGCAGGAATCGAGCTCGACGTTGCGGTCCTTGTCCAGCGTCATCGTGGTGGTGATCTCGGTGTAGTCGGAGACGCCGTTGGCGTTGCGGTCGGCCTCGCACTCGTCCGGGACGTTGTCGGCGTTGAAGTCGAGGCTGGTGCCCAGCGCGATGTCGCGGTCGTCGGGCACGTGGTTGGCGTTGCAGTCGGGCTCGCACTCGTCGGGGACGCCGTTGCCGTTCAGGTCGAGGCTGGTGCCGGCGCTGATGTCCTGCGGGTCCAGCACGCCGTTGGCGTTGCAGTCCTCGCACTCGTCGGGGATGCCATTGGCGTTGGCGTCGGCGCTCGTGGCCGCGGCGATGTCGATCGAGTCGGCGATGCCGTTCTGGTTGCAGTCGAAGACCACGCAGGCGACGGTGTAGGCGTAGTCGCGCATCTTCTGCTGGGTGAGCTTGTGGAAGCGCAGGTCGACGACGCTCTGCCCGCCGCTGACGGTCTGGTTGCAGTAGCTCATGATCGTGCCGCGCTGCGGCGTGGCCTGGATGGTGTTGCAGTTGTCCAGGCCGTAGGCGTCGGTGTGGTGGGTGCCGAAGTTGTGGCCCAGTTCGTGGGCGGTCACCATGAGGTCGTAGTTGTAGACGCTGGGCGGCACGAAGCTGAAGAAGGACCCGGTCGCGTTGCCGCAGAACGAGTAGGCACCCCCTTCGCAGATCTGGCTCAGGTAGGCCACGCCGCCGGGCAGGTCGGGGCGCCCGCTGAACATCTGGGCCACGTCGCGGTGGACCGAGCCCATGTTGGCGTTCCACCATTCCCGGAACGGGCCGAGCCCGGCGGGGAACGGCTCGCTGGGCGTCTCCCAGAGGCGGACGTACGTCAGGTCCAGGCGGCAGTTGATCTCGTGCATGAAGATGGCGCTGACGGCGCCGTACATCTCGACGACGTAGGCGCCGGCCGCCTGGAGGTCGCCGAAGAGCTGGTAGAACTCGTGGTCCGTCTCGACGGCGAGCTCGATCTGGCGCAGGCCCCTGACGGCATCGTCGGCCACCGGAGGAAACCGGACGATGGGCACGCCCGGCTCATCCCACAACTCGCAGATCCCGGGGTTCGGGCCGCCGCCCGAGACCTGGGCCACGGCGATCTGCCCCGCCGGGAGGAACCCGCCGCCGGGCGCGCGCCCGGAGAGGGCGTACTGACCCCGTCCCGGACCGAGGTTGATCAGGCCGTTGCTGCCCCAGGGCGAGACCGCGAGGTACGCCAGCGACCCGGCGTATCCGGCGACCGAGCCGCGCAGGAGCACGATCCGCTCGTGGTCCAGCTCGAGGGGCCTGTCCGCATCCTCGCCGGCGCCGATGACGAACCGGGTCCAGGGCTTGGTGATGCGGAATCGCTCCAGGCGCAGGTCCACGGTCAGCCCGTAGCCGAGCGGGAAACCCTCGGCGACGACCGCCCGGCCGGAGGCGGCCGCCGCGGCCAGCGACCGGTCGTCCACCCGGAGGATGGTGACGCCCGGCCGGTCGAGGCTGCCCCACAACCCGGCGGGCAGCACCGGCGCGGCGAGCCGGTGCCTCGGCAGACCGTCGACCGATTGCGCCCGAGCCGGGAGCGCCGATGCCAGAGCCACCGTGATTGCGACCGCGATGCCGCGAGCCCATGTCATGCGTCGATCTCCACCTGGTATCCGAACAACCGCGTGTGCGGCCGGCCGGGGTGAGAGAGGGTACCACAGAATCGCACGGGGTTGTCTGGAATTCTGGCGAATTGGGGGCGGAGTCGCGGGCATGGCGCGAACGTGGGGAGGCCGTTGGGGTCGATCCCGGTCGCCGCGGACGTCCGGTTTGGGCAGGCGGCGTTCCGGATGGGCTCGGAGGCGATCCCGCGGATGGAGCGAGAGCGGACGGGAGGCGATCGGGCTCAGGTGCAACCGAGCGCGAACTTGGTCTGGAAGCAGATGTAGTCGTTCACGTTGCGAACGCCGTTGCCGTCGCAGTCGGCGTAGGGATCGCCCAGGGCGAACTTGGTCTGGAAGCAGATGTAG
>CAYWOF010000204.1:0-6615 GCA_964459825.1 uncultured Phycisphaeraceae bacterium
CGCGCCGCCGGGCCTCGCCCGCGGCCGCCTCCAGCAGCGCCGACCCCACCCCCCGCCCCTCGATCGCGCTCGCCAGCGTCACGACCTCCAGCTCTCCCCCGTCGCCCCCTCCATTTCGCCCCATCCCCTCCTGTTCCACGTGGAACACCAGATGCCCGACCGGGCGTCCATCGAGCCGGGCGATGAAACCCGGAAGATCCATCGCATCGAACGGATGCCCCCGCGACCGGATGTCCGTCGAGAGCCAGTGGTGGATGAGTTGCCCGCGCACAAACCCGGCATCGTCCGGGCCGATCGGGTCGATCTCGAGCGCCGGCCGCGCCCCATCGCCCGCGATGTGCCCCACCAGATCATCGAGGAGCGCCGAGGCCCCGAAGCGGAACGCCTCCGGGCGCAGCCAGCGCCCCGCCTCATCCCCCATCACCTCGCGCACGAGGTTGAGATACGCCAGCGCCTGCGCTGCGGTGCGCACGCCGCCGGACGGCTTGACTCCCACCACCCGCCCCGAGCGCCGAAACTCGTCCCGCACCGCCTCCAGCAGCACGCGGACCGATTCGGGCGTGGCCCCGACGGCCGACTTCCCCGTGCTGGTCTTGAGGAAGTCCGCGCCGCCGGCGATGGCCGCGACGCACGCGCGCCGGATCAACGTGGAATCGGCCAGCTCGCCCGTCTCCAGGATCACCTTGAGCGTCCGCCCGGCGCACGCCTGCTTCACATCCCGGACCTCGTCGGCCACCGAATCGTCGCGCCCGACGAGCAGCATGGCGCGGTTGATGGTCAGGTCGATCTCATCGGCCCCGGCCTCGACCGCCCGGCGCGTTTCGAGCACCTTCACCGCCGTCGGCACCTGGCCGGCGGGGAACCCGCCCGCGACCGTGGCGAGCCGGAGCGGCGAGCCGGCCAGGTCCTCGCGCGCGCCCCCGACGAGCGTCGGCCAGACGCACACCGCGGCCACGGGGGGCACGACCGCGCCCCCGGGGATTCGCACATCCTGGGCTGGACTAGTGGCGCGCCGGCAGAGGGCTCGCACACGATCGGGCGTGTCGAGCGGGTCGAGGCTGGTCAGGTCGATGAGCGAGATGGCCAGGAGCAGGTCACCGCGCCGCGCCGAGAGCTCGGGCGATGATGCGTGCGCCGATGGTGCCGTGGCCGTCACGCACCGAGTGTACGCGATGGCACGGGGCGAACGGGTCGGCCGCACTCCGTGCACACGCTCGACACACCGACGGGGTAGGCGCAGTTGGGGCAGAGGCCGCGGCGGCGGCGGGCGCGAGCGCGCAGCACGCCCGGCGCTCGGTGGAAGCCGAACGCCGCCATCGCCCAGAACACCGTGTTGATCGCGAACTCGGGCCAGACCGGGCGCAGCGGGAGGGTGAAGTGCGTCGAGCCGCTCGCGGTCGGAACAAACGTCGGCCAGGGAATGCCGCGCTCGTAGTACATCCGCGCCGTCCAGCCCTCGCCGAACTGGTCCGCAAGGGTGCCGGACGTGCCCGGTACGCCGGGCGTGCTCACCTCCAGGGCCCGCCATCGCGATTCCATGCACCGGAGCGGCCAGCCCGAGCGCCGGCGGAACGATGAGAACGAGAACACGTCGAACGGCGCGAACGCCGGCGGCGCCGGCAATCGTGCCGGATCCGAGATGCCCAGCCCGTTGAGACGATCGATCTCCGCTCGCCACTCCTCCAACGCCACGGCGCGCCGGACACGTTCCTCCACGCCGGGAAAGCCCGTCACCGCGGACGCCACACGCCGCTCGTAGGCCCAGCCGCGCGCGACGGACAGGGAGTCGGGCCGCGGCCAGGCGTCGGGCACGGGCACCGGCCAGGGCCCGAGCTGGCTGGTTCCCTCATCGGCGATGAGGTACTGGCGCACGAAGAAGACGCGCCAAAGGACCCCCGCCCAGCCGCCGGCGAAGCTCAGCACGGCGCCGAGCGCGAGGAAGATCGCGATGATCAGGATGCGGCGCCTCACTCGCCGGCCTCCGGGGCGGCCCGGCGCACGGGCCGCCCGCACTCGGTACATACGTCCGAGACGCCCATCGGGTAAGCGCAGTTCGGGCAGAGCGCGCACCGGCGCCGGCGCTCGCGCCGGAACGCCCCCGGGGCCCAGCACGCCAGACCGACGGTGCCCGCGTACAGCAACGTGTTCACGGCCAGGCCCGGCCACACCGGCGCCAGGGGCAGCCGGCGCGCGGAGAGGGAGAACGGATCGCCCAGCGGCAGCCAATCCGCGCGCACGCCCCTCTCCCACGCTCCCCATCGCGCCGGGATGGGCTCCACCCGGGCGGCCGCGGCATCCACCGTGAACGTGCTCCGGATGGTCCAGGCGTGGCTGCGCAGAGGCCAGCCGGCCTCGAAGCGGGCGCGCTCGCGCCCCTCGTGCCGGCGGTTCGAACCGTTCGCGCCGGGCTCGATCGTTCGGCCGGGCGTGGCCTCGGACCAGGCACGCACGCCCGGCCCTCGCGCGAGGGAGGTGATGGTGTACGTCCCGTGCCAGCGCCCACGCTCGTCGATGCGGTCGGGCGGCATGCTCGGCGCGGGCGACACACCGCGCCAGAGCGCGGGCGACCACGCGGCACAGGCCCACGCGATGGCGAGGTCGAGGAGAAGGCCCGCGCCGAGAATCAGGAGGATGCGCGGGACCCAGCGCTTCACGGGACAGCCTCCGCGGGCATGGCGGAGCCGCGAAGCGGCGAAAGCCCGTAGCCCAGGGCGTCAGCCCTGGGAAACCGGTCGAGACTCGCGCCGAGCCCCGGAGGGGCGGCACTCCGCACGCGCCGCGCCGGTACGGATTGGTCCTGCTCGCCCCAATCAAGGCCCCACCAATCAGCGCGCTCCTCGCTCAACTCCGGTACGGCGCGCACGGCACACGCCCACGCCACGCCGACATTGACCACCGCCCCGATCGCCAGGAAGAAGAGAAGCGTGAGGAGGTGACGCTTCATGGGCCCTCGGAGAGAGGCAGCGCGAACGGCCTCGCAGGCCGAGCCGGAGGCGGGACGGACTCGCACGTCGCACACCGGCGGGTCGCCGGTGGCGCCTGCCTTGCTTGGAGAGTTTACCGGATCCCCCCGGCCGCGCCGCGGGATTCCGCGGGGATTCCGACGGACAACCGGGCCAGGAACGAGCCGACGGCTTGCGCGCCCGCGGCGGCGAAGGCGGGCGTCGTCCACACGTCGTTGTGCCTCGCCCCCACGATCTCGGCCACCTCCCCGCGCGGGGCCGCCGCGACGATCGCGTACCCATCCTCGATCGGGCACACATCATCCGCCGTGCCGTGCACCACCAGCAGGGGGCAGGCGAGGTGCGCGCCGTGGGCGGCCCGGTCGAAGGGAAGTCGGGCTAAACCCCGCGGGCTCGGTCGACCCGGCGAGGGCGCCGCACCGTGACCTCCGTGCCTTCGGCCCGATTCCCGCCCCACGAGCGGCCACGATCGCAGCATCAACGCCACCACCCACAACGCCGGGCGCAGCGTCGCCCGGTACGGCAGCCCGCGCAGGCGGAGCACGTTGCGCGCCGGGGTGCCCGCGCGCCGGTAGGGGGACTCGGCGATCACGCCCGCGATCCGCCCCCCCGCCCTCTCCCCCCGTCGCTCGCCGACCGCATCCTCCGCCGCGACGACGATCGACACGCCGGCGCCAAGGGACCAGCCGTAGAGGACGATGGCCGCTCGCTCACGCTCGGGGCTCGTTGCGGGCTGGCGCCTGGGGCTCCGAAGGAGTTCGAGCAGCGCCCGCAGATCCTCGACCTCGCCCACGCCCAGCCCGCACGCGCCCGGCGCCTCCCCGTGCCCGGGCAGGTCCCAGAGGATCACGCGTGACGCGTGGGGCGCGATCGCCCCCACGCGCAGCAGGCCGCCGATGCGGCAGTCGGCCCAGCCGTGCGTCAGGATCACCGTCGGGCCGTCCGGCGCGTCGCCGCGGATGTCCCACACCGGCAGGTCCCGCCCGCGCGAGCGGAACGTCCACGACTCGAACGGGCGCGCCGGCTCCAGGCCCGCCGGATCGACCGCCCGCCCGCGCGACACCGCCCACGCGAACATCCGGCGCGCCGGGTGCGTGAGCATCCACGCCGTGGACACGACGCCCGCGAGCCAGAGCATCGCCAGGCCGAGGGCCAGGAGAGAGAAGAGTCCGACCACGCGACGATCCTGAGACGGTGAGCGAGACAGTGAAACGGTGAAAGGACGACGCCATCACCATATCACCGTCTCACGTCTCTTCGTCTCTTCGTCTCTTCGTCTCTTCGTCTCTTCGTCTCTTCGTCTCTCCGTCACCCGAACAGGTTCGCGATGTCGTTGAACGTCACGATCAGGAACACCGCCCCCACCAGCAGGATCCCCGCGGTCGTGATGGCGTTCTGGATCGAGACCGGCACCGGACGCCCCCGCACCTGCTCGAGCACGAGGAGCACGAACTGCCCGCCATCGACGATCGGCAGGGGCAGGAAGTTGATCACGGCGAGGTTGACGCTGATGAGGGCCAGGAAGAAGAGCAGCCAGATGAACCCGCGCTCGGCCACCCGGGTGCCCAGGTGGGCGATCCCCACCGGCCCCTTGAGGTGCTCGACGCGGACCGTCCCCTCGAAGAGGCGCGCGAACGTGATGTACGTCGTGAGCATGACGCTGTGCGTCTCGCGCACGCCCATGACGATCGCCTCGAGCGGGCCCCCGGCCTTCAGCAGCGCCTCCTCGGGCTTGAACAGCCCGATGGAGACCGGGCTGGTCCACCCCAGGGCGTGCAGACGCCGGACATCCTCGGGCGCCAGCGCCAGGCTCACCCTCTCCTCCGGCCCCGGGCCCTCGAGCCCCGCCCCGCGCGGGTAGCGGACCTCGAGCGGCACGGCGGCGCCCGTGCCCTCCGCCGCGGCCGGCAGGGTCGCGCGGCGCAGGGCCTCGCGCACGTCGAGGAGGTTCTCGACCGGCGTGCCCGCCACGGCCAGGATCGTCGCGCCGGGGCGCGTGATCGTCGCCGCCGCCGGCACGATCCGCTCCACGCCCCCCGCCTGCGCCGGCGCGAGCCCGCGCGCCGGCAGGGCCAGGAGCGTGCTCGTCCGCATGGTGTCCCCGGCCGAGAAGCCGATGCGACCCTCGCGCGAGACCCTGGGCGTCAGCGCGATGCGCTCCAGGCCCGCCTGGGTCTGACGCAGCACGACGACCTCGATCGGCTTCCCGCGGCTGCGCCGGATCTCGGCGATCCCCTCCGGCACGCTCGGGTACTCCAGCGTGCCCAGGCGCGCGAACACGTCCCCCACCTCCAGGCCCTGGCGCGGCGGCCCGTCCACGCCCGGCGCCACCGCCATCACCGGCGTCAGGCCCATCACGTGGTCGAGCGCCGCGAACTCCTCCGGGCCCATGGGCACCAGGTCGGACTCCAGGCGCGGGACGGGTTCGATGGACACGGTCACGCGGCGCGCATCGGGCGCGGGGGCGATGAACTCCAGCTCGACCGGCTCCCCGCCCGAGGCCCGCACCGCCTCGTCCAGCTCCTGGGCCGTGAGGATCTCCGTGTCGGCCCCCGCCCGGACCAGCGTCATCCCCGGCTCGACGCCCCCGAGCCCGTTGGCCCTCGCGGCCTCGGCGAACGCCGCACGCTCCGCCTCGTTGCGCGCCTCGAAGAGCATCGCCGAGCGCGCCGGCTCCACCCCCAGCTCCTGCAGGCGGGTCAGGCGGTTCATCTGCGGCCGGATCTGGAAGACCAGCGGAGCCTCCACGCCCGGGCGCTCCACCACCAGCTCGATCGCCCGCCCGCGCCGGGCCATCGCCGAGGCCAGCGCCAGGTCGTTGAACTTGCGGGCGCGCCTCCCGTCGATCGACGCCACCACATCCCCGGGCCTCAGGCCTACCTCGGTCACGCCGGCGACATCGGCGTTGATCGCCACCGCCCGGCTGGCGGGCAGGCCCGGGTAGACGGCGCCGATCTTCGCCGGCTCGGCCCGCAGCCCGACCATGAACACGAAGATGAACAGCGCCGCCGCCAGGACCAGGTTCATCGCCACGCCCGCGCTGATGACGATCATCCGCTTCCAGGGCTTGCAGCTCTGGTAGCCGTCGGGCTCGGCGCTGACGGCTCCGGGGTTGAGATCCTCCTGACCGAGCATCTTCACGTACCCGCCGAGGGGGAGCCAGTTGAGGCGGTACTCGGTCGGGCTGACGAGGTGGGGATTGGCCCTCGGCAGACCCTCGCCCTCCGCGCGCCTCAGCGCCTCGTACTCCCCCTCGCTCGATCCCCTCCGCCAGCCCAGGCCCTTGCGCCAGCTCACCGCCGCGGGCCCGAACCCGACGGCGAACGCCAGCACGCGGATGCCCGCCCACTTGGCGGCGAGGAAGTGCCCCAGCTCGTGGATCACGATGATGAGCCCGAAGCCCAACACGACCAGGGCCAGGTCCAGGAGCGTTCCGAGCGTGCCGAGGAGTCCGTTCATGCGCCTGATCCTATTGGGGCTCGGGAACGGGCTCGCCGGGCGGTTTCCCCCGCCCCCAACGACCCCACGCGTCTTCTATCGGTCGGGCCGGGCCGTGGTTCGTCCCGGGCCGCGCCCCCTCGGCGCGCCCCGGGCCGGGAGCACGCAAAAACCCGGGCGGGAACGGTCGCCGCCCGGGCTCGGGTTCGTGCTC
>CAYWOF010000205.1:0-6610 GCA_964459825.1 uncultured Phycisphaeraceae bacterium
GCGCATCATCGACATGTACCCCGCCGGGCAGCAGAACCAGATCCGCTCGATGCTCGCCAACACGCTCCAGGCCGTGGTCAGCCAGACGCTGTTCAGCCGCATCGACAAGCCGGGCATGGTGCCCGCCGTCGAGACCCTGCTCTGCACGCCCGCCGTGCGCAACCTGATCCGCGAGGCGCGCACGTTCGAGATCCCCAACGTGATCGAGACCAACCGCGCCATCGGCATGAGCAGCCTCGACTCCTCGATCGCCGAGCTGTACTTCAACGGCATGATCTCGAAGGAGGACGCGGTGGCCCAGGCCGCCTTCCCGGACAAGCTCGAGCGCCAGCTGGTGGCCTGAGGCGGGAGTGGCGGAGTGGCAACGTGACGGAGTGGCGGAGTGCCGGAGTGGAGCAGCGATCGACGGTTGTGAGGTGGGAAGGGGGGTCCGACATGCACGGATGCGTTCCAAGGCAGAGTGACCGCGGCACCACCCCGCCACTCTGCCACCTCGCCACTTCCCCACTTCCCCACTGAATCCCCCATGCCCAACTACCGCTACCAGGTCCGCACCGGCTCCGGCCAGCTCCAGGTCGGGGTGCTCTCGGCCGACAGCGTCTCCACGGCCGCGGCTCTCCTTCGCAACCAGGGCGCCCACGTCATGTCGCTCACGCCCCTCGCCGGGGCGCTGGAGCGCTCGGGGCTCTCCGCGAGGCTGCGCGAGCTCAACGCCGGGCGTCCGAAGCAGCGCCACGTCCTGGACTTCACCAGCCAGCTGGCCGTCATGATCCGCGCCGGCATCAACCTGCGCGCCGCCCTCGACGCGATCGCCGACCAGACCGAGCACCCGAGGTTCAAGAAGATCATCACGGGGCTCAAGACCGACGTCGAGTCCGGCAAGCAGTTCTCCGACGCGATCGCGCGCCACCCCAAGCTCTTCGGCCCGCTCTACGTCAACATGGTGCGCGCCTCGGAGATGTCCGGCTCGTTCGCCAAGATGCTCGACCGCATCGCCGCCTACATCGCCCAGCAGATCGAGACGCGCAAGATGATCATCGGCGCCTCGATCTACCCCGCGGTCATCGGGACCCTGGCCGTCGCCGTCACCGTCTTCCTGCTCACCTTCGTGCTGCCGAAGTTCTACAAGGTGTTCGACGGCAAGGAGGACATCCTGCCCTGGGCCACCAAGTTCCTCATGGGCATGAGCCGCTTCATGGTGGACAACTGGCCGTACCTGCTGGGCGGGTCGCTCGGCGTCGCCGGGCTGGGCCTGGCCTTCCTGCGGACCGAGGCCGGCGCCTGGTGGCTCGACCGCTTCAAGCTCATCGCGCCGATCATCCGGACGATGTTCCGCTCCCTCTACATCAGCCGCTCCCTCCACACGATGGGCCAGCTCATCAACGCCGGCGTTCCCATGCTCGACACGCTGGCCATCACCGGCGACATCTCGGGCAACCGCCTCTACAAGGCCATGTGGCGCACCGTCTACGCCTCGGTCAAGCAGGGGCGCAAGATCACCACTCCCCTGACCAAGACCAAGCTCCTGCCCCGCGCCGTGTCGCAGATGATCGCCTCGGGCGAGGAGTCCGGTAAGCTCGGCGAGGTCCTGGACGAGATCTCGGTCTACTACGCCAAGCAGCTCAAGGACCATATCAAGGCCGTCACCAGCATGATCGAGCCCATCATGATCATCCTAATGGGCACAGTCGTTGGATTCATCGCGATGGCCATCATCCTGCCCATCTTCAAGATGAGCCAGGTGGTGAAGTAGCCGATGCCAGACTCCGGAGGCGTGCGGACGGGCCGGGCCGGCCGGTGGCGCCGGCTGGAGGGGCCATGCGCTTCGATCGCTCGTTCATCCTGCGGAGCCGACCTTCCCGCGGGCGCGCTCGCCTCGCCCCGGCGCCGCGGCGTGCCTTCACCCTCCTCGAGACCGCCCTGGCCCTCGTCATCGTCCTGGTCGGCGTCCTGGCCATCCTCGAGGCGCAGCAGTCCTTCGTCCGCAGCAACAGCTGGTCCAGCCACGAGGCGACCGCCACCTACCTCGCCGCCGAGGTCCGTGAGCGCATGCGGAACCTCCCGCGCCACGACTCGGTGACGGGCCTGCAGCTCGTCACCGGGGGCGGGGCGCCCACGGTCCAGGGTCTCGGCCCCGAGTCCGGCGAGATCACCGTGGACGACTACGACGATGTCGACGACTACCTCAACGCCCGCTTCGGCCTCCTGGGCACCCTCCCGGGCCCCATCGACGCCTTCGGGCAGGTGATCCCCGAGGTGGACGCGGACGGCCACGTGGTGCTCGATCCGCAGACCGGCCAGCCGCTGCCCATGCAGGGCTGGTCCCAGGAGGTCGCGGTCGAGAAGGTGGACCCGTACGACTTCGCGCAGACCCGCGACTGGACCTTCACCGAGGCGGCCAGCGGGAACTTCGTCGGGCGGGCGGTCGGGCAGTTCCCGCTCCGGGTCACGGTCTCCGTCTACTACCAGGGGCCGTTCGATCCGCAGCGCGAGCTGATCACGACGATGTCGTGGATCACGCCCTAGCGCGGCGGGCGGGGCGGTCGGGCAGGGTGCCGGAGCGGCGGGTCGTGGGGGGGAGTCTGGTGGAGGCGGGAGCGAGCAGCCATGGCAAGCCAGCGCGTGCGTGACATCGTGGCCCGGGCGGGAACCGCGACGGGCCGGGCCCGATCGCGGCGCCGACGCGGCGTCGTCTCGGTGGTTTCCATGATGTTCCTCATCCTCTTTGGCTCCCTGGCGGCGGCCATGGCCATCACCAGCCGCGGGAACATCACCACGGCCGCGACCCACCAGCACGTGGCGCGGGCGATGGGCGCGGCGGAGACCGGCCTGGCCTTCGCGCGCCAGCGTCTGGCCGAGGCCGCGTCCCGGTTCGTGGTGGAGCGCGGCGAGATCGACGCGCAGTTCGGCGATCGCCTGTGGCGCGGCGCGTTCGAGCCGGGGGACGGCGTGGTCTCGATCCAGCAGCCGACGTCGTACGTCAACCAGCTCGGGGACCCCGTCGGCCTGGGCGAGTCCCTGGCCCAGATCCACATGCAGGACGCGAACACCGTGGAGGTCAACGGGGTGCTCGAGCCGACGCTCGGCCCCGCCCCGCCGGACACGGACCCCACCGTCTACATGCTCGACCACTGGCTGCGCACGCCCGCGGTCGCCCTGACCGCCCAGGGCGGGGGCACCGCCAGCGACACGGCGTTCCAGATCGAGTACGCGCCCCTGGCCAACGGCACCGACGTGCGCGTGATCGTCACCGGCTACGACTTCGACTACACCACGCGCGGCAAGCCCATCACGCGGCGCCTGGTGCAGGACTATCGCCTGGGCAAGCGGGTGGACGCGGCGGTGCTCAGCCCCAGCCGCATCATGATCGGCAAGAACGTGCTGGTGGAGGGCGCGCTCGGGGCCGTGTTCGACGACGTGGCGATGGAGAACGGCGACCCCCTGATCATGAAGTCCGATTTCGCGGGGATCGACTCGACCCTCGACGGCACGCTCGCCATGCTCTACGCGGCGCTGGCGGCCGGCGACGTGGACCGGGACAACCGCCTGCGCGTCGGCCACCCGACCGAGGGGGCGGCCATCCCCGACTTCGACGGGAGCGGCCAGCCCGACGGCGCGGCGGCGGACCGTTCCGACGACGGCTACGTGGACGAGTTCGACCTGTTCCTGATGCGCTTCGACGTCGACGAGGACGGGCGGGTCGTGCTCTCGTCGGCCCTCACCGACGGCACCCCCGCCGACGGGCTGAGCCCGGAGTTCAGCGGCGCCGGGGGCGCCGAGATCGACGACGACCTCGCGCTGCTGCTCGACTCGGCCTGCCCGGACCGCAACCGCAACGGCGTGGCCACCTTCACCGACACCAACAGCGACGGGAAGTTCGATCCCGGCGTCGACCAGCTCGACGACTACCAGCTCGTCGGCGGCTCGGAGGTGCCCGCGGAGCTGCAGGCCTACGTGCACCAGATCGGCGGGCAGGATGCCGTGTGGGCCGACCAGGTGCTCGGCTACCGCGACGGCTTCATCGACCAGCGCGACCGCTACGCCAAGGTCGACGGGCGCCTCATCTTCCGCACGAGCGAGGCGGCGTGGATCGCCGGCCAGGGCCCGAACTACATGGACCGCCTGCGCGGGTCCATCCGCCCCGGCGAGGACCAGTCCCCCATCCAGTTCGAGGCCACCGACGCCGAGCTGCCCGAGATGTCCCAGGCCAGCTTCACCAACTCGGAGAACGCCCTGCGGGCCGCGGCCGATGGGGACGGCAAGACGTTCGCCCAGCAGGTGGCGGACAACCTGGGCATCCCCGTCTCCCAGCTGGCCACCTGGACCGCCGCCAGCAACTCCTCGGACCCGGAGGCGCCCAAGTACTACCCCCTCTCGCCCGACGACAACGGGGACGGGCTGCCCGACAACTGGAGCACCGCCTACTTCGAGAAGACGCCGTACAACAGCCCCAACTTCGCCGACTGGTACTACCGCCCGGTCTACGAGAACATGGTCTTCCGGAACGTGCAGATCCCCGAGGGCACCAACGGACTCTTCAAGGAGTGCACCTTCGTGGGCGTGACGTACGTGCGCTCGCACGCCGAGAACACCCACGCCCTGTGGACCAACTACGGCCGGCTCCAGCTGGACGAGGCGACGCAGAGGCCCAAGCTCGACCCGCCGCGGTTCATCTACGGCGATGACCCGTCGGAGACGAGCTTCCCGACCATGCTCTCGCCCACCGACCGGCCGGTGCTGATGGCCACGATCCCGCTCGACAAGGCCGACGTCCCCAACAGCCAGGTGCCCAACACCATCGGCTACGACGACCTGCCCGACCCGCTGATCATCGACGCCCGCCGGTGCGTGGACACGAAGGCGTTGAGCAACAACATCCGCTTCCACGATTCGCTGTTCGTCGGGTCGGTCGTGTCCGACACGCCGCAGAACTACACGCAGGTGCGCAACAAGCTCCAGTACACCGGCGCCACGCGGTTCGTGCAGCAGCACCCCGAGCACCCCTCGAGCACCCAGCTCAACCCCGATCCCGAGGACCTGCCCGAGATCGACAAGAGCTCGATGATGCTCCCCAACTACTCCGTGGACATCGGGTCGTTCAACAGCCCCGCGACGCAGGATGTCCGCCTGCGCGGCGCGATCATCGCGGGGGTTCTCGACGTTCGCGGCAACGCCACGATCGAGGGCGCGCTCCTCCTGACGTTCAAGCCGGTCCTGGGCCAGCCGCCCCTGGTGGACGTGCTGGGCAACCCGGTGGGCAACCCGTCCCTGTTCAACGCCTCCCTGGGCTACTTCGGGCCCGAGGATGGCGACGAGGAGGCCCTCGACCCCGAGACGCTCCCGGTCGTGGGCGGGGTGCGGATCGTGGGCTACGACACCAACGGCGACGGGCTGGCGGACATCGGTCCCGAGGCCACGCCGCCCGCCGGGGCCGTCGCCGTCCCGTTCCACGGCTACGGCGGGATCACCCTGCGCTTCGATCCGGACATGGTCCTGCCGGACGGCGTCCTTCTGCCGGTGCGGGTCGATCCGCGTCCGGGCACGTATCGCGAGGGTTCGCACTGATGCCGCTCCTTCCGTCCGCCCACCGTCGCGGGCTCCGCCGGCGCGCCCGGCGCGGGTTCAGCGTCATCGAGATGCTCATCGCGCTGCTGATCAGCGGGATGCTCCTCTCGGCGTGCCTCGTGGCGCTCGACGTCTCGTTCAAGAGCTACGAGGTGACCACCGAGTCGGCCTCGACGCACGTGGTCAGCCGGATGGTGATGCACCGCGCGCTGACGATGATCCGCACGGGCGAGGAGTTCGGCCCCTACCCGATCGGCGTGCTCCGTCCCACGCGGATCGACTCGCACTACATCGAGTTCGTCTCGCTCGACGACGAGGCCACGGGCCAGCGCCAGGTCACGCGCCTCGAGCGCGTCGCGGACCCCAACGGCGGCGAGGGGCTTTACGACCTCCAGTATGAGCGGTGGGACTACGAGGGGGGCACCCAGGTCAACCACGTCGCGTACCCGCTGATCCGCGGCGTGCGCGAGGCCATCTTCACGCTGGAGTACGACATCGGGCCGGTGCTCCGGCGGGCGACCATCGACCTGACCATCCAGCCCGACGACACCCAGCAGGACCGGATCGAGACCGACCTCGCGGCGCCGGTGCTGCGGCTGGTGGCCTCGACGAGCCCGCGCCGGCTGGACTGACGGAAGAGGGGAAGCGGTGTCGGCGCGTCGCGGTGTCGCGGTGTCCGGGGGGCATCGCTGCGCGATGGGACCGGACGCGGACGGTACGCGAGGAGGCTCGCTCGAGCGGCGACGAGGATTGGAGCCCTCACCGGGCGCGACGCCCCCGGCGCGGCGCGCTGTCCCGGAGGGAGAGGGTGGAGCGAGAAGTCCGAGGTCCTTGGCGAGTCGGAGGATGGCGGTGGCGGCGCGGCGGCGTTCGGCGTTGGCGGCGCGCTCGGGGGGATCCTGCCAGACGGCGCCGGGCTCGAGGATCTCGGTGAGGACTTCGAGGGCGCGCTCGGCGGCGGCGAGGAGCTTGGAGTAGAAGGGGGAGAGGGAGGAGGGGAGCGGAGGATGACAAGGTGACATGGTGATGGGGTGACAAGGTGAAG